>JACCYN010000331.1 GCA_013696465.1 Pyrinomonadaceae bacterium | reverse complement strand
TGTCATCTTCATGCTGCGCACGATGCCGCGCACGCGGCTGCCGTCCTCAATTACGATCTCCACGTTGTCTTGTCCATAAAGCGGCTGCAACGCCGCCAACGCTTTAGTAACTTCCATAAAAATCCTTTAATTAGCTTTAAGGTAGAAAAAGATTTCAGTCAACGAAGAGTTTAACCGAAATGCCACTGAAATGATCGCGCCGTTAATTCTTTGTAAAGAATTAAACTCTTAACTTAAAATTAACGAGCGTATTTCAAATAAATTCGTGAGCACCTTTGATGCCAAATACGCTCGTTTTATTTGCATCGCAAGCGGAAATGAATCATGCGTATCTACCTGCGCGGCGGCAAGGTGCTGAGATCGCGCGCGTTGCGAAATGCGCATTAGTGGCGCTCCATGTGAAGGATGAAACGGGCGGTGAAGTCGAGGCGCGCGGGAAGCGGTTAAGCTTGTCCGGCGTAATCGCGCAGGCGCGCTTCCATTTCGCGGCGCACGTCTTCGCGGTCTTCCTCCGCCTCGTCCGATTCAAAGATTTCAAGCAGCGCGTAAGGCGCATCGCGCACGAGGCGCAGTTCCCAAGATTCGCGCCCCGCGCTCGCCGGGCGGCTGAACCACAGAGCGTCAACGGACGATTCCGTTGGAGTCACGCCCGCGAAAATTTCCGGCGACGCTTCGCCGTTCCCGTTAGCAAGAGCGGCAAGAAGCGCGAGCGTTTCGGAGCGCAGCAGCGCGCGGCGAAGCTGCCAGCCGTGTTTGATGTAAAGCCCTGCGATCTCCCGCGCTTGCTCGATCTGATTCATTCGTGTTGTGCGTGCTACCAACTTCCAATTCGCTTTGCCGTTGCGCCTTCGCGCGCGGGTCGTTTCCTCATACTAACATTGATCAAGCCGGGGGTTGACGGCTAGAGTAAGTTCCGACGAGCGCGGATTTTGTTGACCGACACGGCTACGGAAGATTATGATGCGCCGTGAATAATTGCTCGTTTGACGGTCAAATGCAGCCAGAGAGCAAGCCCGAATCCTTCTACAAAGTTGTTCGCCGCAGCCTCGCACGCCGGAGATTAAAACTCGCGGAGGTGTGCCCGCCCGATTCCGCCGTCGCACGTCGAGTGTTTGAAGAATATGGGGCGATCTACGTCGCCTCCGAGCGGGTCGCGGTTCCGCCCGTTGCTGTTTTTATTAATAAGAATGAGGCGGAGGAGTTTCAGAAACAAACGGGATGGAAGCGCGCCGTGTTTGCAGATACGGAAATCGAATTGCAACCGGCGGCGCTCAATGCGCTCGTCGCCGCCCGCGTCGAAGCGCAAGCGGAAGGTTTAAGTATCACACCGCGCGGCGGGCGCGAAGCCGGGAGGCGCAGCTTCGACGACTCGTTACGTTTGTGGAACTCACGAGTCGTCCCGGCGATTGAGCATTGGACGGAGCGCGAGCGTCTTTCAACGGAAGAAGCGGCGCGCTTGCAGAATCTCGCTGTCGCGGATCAAGTTGCCGCCGTGCTTGAGCTTGAAAAACGGAACATTTTTTTCAGCAAAGATTTTACGAAACCAATTCTTCGCTCGGTCGCTGCGCCCGGCGCGTCGCAACACATCTCGATGCTCGCCTTTGACGTTGCGGAATTTCAAACGGCGCGTGTGCGCGAAATTCTCGCCGCGCACGGTTGGTTTCAAACAGTTGTGAGCGACCTTCCGCATTTCACGTTTCTTGATTGGCGCGAAGCGGAACTCCCTTCGCGCGGGTTAAAGAAAGTCGAGATGGCGGAGCAAATTTTCTGGATTCCAAACGTCTGAACTAAGATTCAAACGCATCCCCCTTCTGAGGAGCATAAAACAGTATGGTTTATTGCACATCGTGTAGTTCTGAAAATAATGACGGCACGAAATTCTGTACCAAGTGCGGCGCGCCGCTCGCGTCAGCCGCAAGCGGCGGTAGTAGTGGCGGTTTGGATAACGCCCCGTCTTCATCCACCGGACAGGGAGACTCCGGGCCCCTCGGTGCTGAAACGATTTACAGTCCGCCGAGTTCTTCCGCGACGAGCAGTGGCAGCAGCAGCGGCGGCGCGTCTTACGATCCGTATGCGACTCCGAACAACCCTTACGGAAGCGACCCTTACGGCGCGCCGTCGTCAGCGACAAGCGGTTCGGCGTATGGCGATCAGGCTTACGGGAGCGGCGGCTCGCCTTACCCGATGCAGCAGGCGGGATATGGGGGTGGCGGATTATTCTCAATCGGCGAAAAGCGCGATCCGATTCTTGTCTTAGTGCTTACTTTAGTCACGTGCGGCATCTACGGCATTTATTGGTGGTATGTCAGCATAACGGAGATTAAAAATTCACTCGGACGCGAAGACATCAATCCGGCGATGGAGTTGCTTCTCGGCTTCGTCACGTGCGGCATCTATTTTATTTACTTGTACTATAAATACCCACAGTTGCTGCTTGAGATGCAGGATCGCGTCAGGCTGCCGCGCAACGACATCTCGCTGATCTCAATTCTCTTAA
>JACCYN010000320.1 GCA_013696465.1 Pyrinomonadaceae bacterium | reverse complement strand
CGAACGTGCGCATGTGGGGCAACCGGATTCACAACGCGGTGCACAACGCCATCAGCTTCCAGCCACAGAGCGGCGGCCCTTGGTACATCATCCGCAACCAAATCGTCAGCAGCCTCGAAAGCCCTTTCAAGTTTCGCACCACCGACCGCTTCGTGCTGCTGCACAACACGATCATCAACTGGAGCGCGATGTCGTGCTGCAACGACCAACACCTGTTCGGCGCATACTCACGAAACAATTTGTGGATTTCAAATCAGGGCGGCCAGATTTGGTACTTCGGATCGTACACGAAGGATTGGCGAACAGATCTGGATTACGACGGCTTTGATTGGGGGAGCGTGACGAACCCGTTCGTTTACGGCGGCGCGACGTATGGAGACCTTCCTTCCTTCGCGTCAGCTTCAGGTTTAGAGAGAAACGGGCGGCGCGTCTCAAAGAACACCTGCTTCGCCAACTTCGCCGACCTCAATTTCCTAAATCCTTCTCCGTCCTCCGTCTCCCGCGTCGCCCTGACCTTAAACGGCGGCGGCGAAGCCGTTGACGTTGGAGCCGTGCTGCCCAGCGTCAACAACGGGTTTGTGGCGGACGGCAGACCTGATCTCGGTGCACACGAGTATGGACAAGCTGCCACGTCATACGGCCCGCGCGCGAGAACTCCCGCGCCGACCGCGACGTTCACCGCCTCGCCCTCGACGATCAACTGGGGTGAATCAGCAACCCTCAACTGGACGACGACAGACGCGACGACGGTGACGATTGATCAAGGCATCGGCGGCGTGTCCCTCTCAGGGTCAAGAGTCGTGTCACCTGCCGCGACGACGACCTACACGCTGACGGCGACAGGCGCGGGCGGGACGACGACAAAGAGCGTAACGGTAACTGTCCACGCCGCCGATACGACGGCGCCATCTGCACCCATGAATCTCACCGCGCAAGCGATCTCCACGTCACAAGTCAATCTTTCGTGGGTTGCCTCGACTGACGATGTCGGCGTGACGGGTTATAAAATCTTCCGCGACAATCAGCAGATCGCCACCACAACGACAACCGCCTTCACAGACACAAGCCTTAACTCTTTGACGACCTACACCTACAACGTCTCCGCTTACGACGCGGCCGGAAACGATTCGGCACAATCACAACCCGCCGTCGTCACTACGCTTGGCAACCAAGTGCCCACCGTCTCGCTCGTCAGCCCGACGAATAACGCGAGCTTCGCCCAGCCCACGACGATCAACTTACAGGCGCAGGCGAGCGACGCGGACGGCTCAGTAGTGAAGGTCGAGTTCTTCCAAGGCTCAACCAAACTTGGCGAAGACGCCACCGTTGACGCGAACGGACTTTACAATTTCACATGGAGTAACGTGGCTGCGGGCAATTACAGTTTAACCGCTCGCGCGACGGACAACGCGGGCGCGACGGCCAACTCAAGCCCGGTCAACATCACGGTGAGCAACGCTGACTTCTCACTTTCGGCGTCGCCCATTTCGAGAAACGTCAGGCGCGGGGGTAGAACGACTTACACGATCACCGTCACCCCTTCGGGAGGATTCACCGGAGTCGTCGGCTTGAGCGTGAACGGAGTTCCGTCCAACACCACTGCCGGCTTCAATCCACTGTCTGTAACAACGTCCGGTTCTTCCACCCTGACGGTCAGCACAAGCTCCGCCACGCCGACGGGCAACCACACGTTGACCGTGTACGGCAGTAGCGGCGCCCTGCGGCGCAGCGTCACGCTAACGCTGAACGTAAAGAAGTAACCGCGAGACACAAACACGAAAGCCCCGGTGGAAACGCCGGGGCTTTTTCAATCTCGATACCGCTTCGTAGAACATTACGCCGGTCGGGGCGTGCGACCTGAAGGCTCCGCTTAACCGTGTCAGCGATTTCCGCTTTGCATTTCATACGCGGCGAAGAACGCCGGATCGCGGCGGCGCAAGCTTTCGATGTTAACTCTCTTGCTACGCGTCATCAGTTCGTAAGCGAGCGCGAGCGGATCGAGGTGCATGTAGTCGTGCATGTTCTCAAACCACGCCATGCTTTCAAGCGCGGCCGCTTGATACTCTTCGATGACGGGCTTTCTTTCCGCCTCAAAATTTTCGAGCGCGCTTCGCACGTCTTCCGATTCATCAAACGAACGGAACAATGCGATGGCGTCTTCGAGCGCGAGCTTTGTGCCTGAGCCGATGGAGAAGTGCGCGGTGTGAAGAGCGTCGCCTAAGAGCACGACGTTGCGGTGATACCAGTGAAGGTTTTTGACAAGCAGGAAGTTGATCCACTTCGAGTTGTTTGAAAGCAACTCGTGTCCGTTTAAGTCGTGGGCGAAAACACGAGCGAGATAGCGACGCGCGTCATCGTCCGACATCGCATCTAGTCCGGCTCGCCGCCAAGTTTCCTCATCGCATTCGACGATAAAGGTGCTCGTCTCCTTGTCGAATTTATAAGAGTGCGCGGCGAACACTCCAGCTTCCGATTCGCGGAAAGTTAAAGTCAGACCGTGAAAGAGTTGATGTGTTCCGTACCAGATGTATTTGTTGCGTCCTACGCTCAAAGAAGGTTGAAAAAAATCTTTGTAATGACTGCGGACGAAGCTGTTTACGCCGTCTGCACCAATAAACAGATCGCAATCCTCCGCAAGCTGCTCGATGTTCTGCACGTCAACGCCGAAGCGCAGATCAACTCCGAGTTCGGCGCAACGCTCTTGCAGAATATTTAGCAGCTTGATGCGGCGAATGCCAAAGAAGTGATTGCCGCCGACGCTGATGCGCTCCGCGCGATGAACGACATCAACATTGTTCCACGTCTCAAAACTGTTCTTAATCCGCCCGTAAGATTCCTCATCGCACTCCGCGAGGTTGGCGAGAGTTTTCCCCGAAAAGACTACGCCCCAGCCGAACGTATCGTGCGGACTGTTGCGCTCAAAGATGCTGATCTGATGGCTCGCATCGCGCCGCTTCATCAAAAGCGCGAAATACAAACCTGCGGGGCCGCCGCCGATGACGTTGATTTTCATTCGCTTCGATCTGCGCGCGGAATTGTATTCTTGATAACTTCGATCAACTCGGCGAGCTTCGGCATCCACTGCTCAACTGCCACACCGATGCGACGCTGCATGTAATCCGGCGGTAAGTCGAAGCCAGCGAGTTGTTGAAGTTTCTGCCCGAACTTTTCTGCGTAACCTGAAGAGTCTGAGTCGCCGTGCCAATTGAAATTTAGCTGAAGTGAACCATGCGAATTAACTGTGTACAAAGATCTGTCGCTGATTGAACGGAAAATTGAACTGAATGAGCCTTTATGATTGCCGCTTCCCCAAGCTATTTCATCAGCGTGTTCATCAGAGAAGATGTAAAACTCATGAATACTTTCCGCTTCTTCTGTGCCGACCCGCCGTGCTAATTCAGCGAAGAAGGATTGTTCATCCCATTTGCCGCGCGCACCAGAAACTGTCCCCACTGGCGCGTGATTATCAACTTCCTTTTTGATTTCTGCTCCGTAGAGGTTAGGAATGAGAATTTCAAAATCTTGGTGCTGATAAAAATTCCATTCGACGCCGAGAATGTCGAAGCGGCTGTTTCGATTCACGAAAGCAATCAAATCTTTCAACCGTTTATCAAGCCGATCCATCAACACAACAAAGCGAAAGCGTCCTTCACGAACATTTTGCTTCAGACGTTCAAGAAATTCTATAACCGCTTCAACTTCCAATCCGTAAAACTCTTCGAGCTTTTGGCTTAATGCGACATTGAATTTTGCATTTACAGCCGTGTCAAGCTTCGCCATAAAGTCATTTGCGTCGCCGAAGTTACTCCACAACGACGCGCCGTAATCCAACATCTGTGCGACGACAATTCTTTTATCCGCGTTCTTATATAATTTCGTTTCAATGATATAGATGTTCGCTTCGCCATCAACGCCAAGCGCGTCAATGGGGCCGCTTCCTGTAGAGAACTCACGCGCTAGGACAAGCAATTTGATATTCTCGTCGATCTCATAGAGCGGGAGGCTGTTCAGATTCTCGGCGATATACTGCTGTAGATAATTTTCCAGTTGGATTACTGTTCGCTCCAGTTTTTGGGCGTTCTTGCCATCCTTGGAAACGATAATACTCATAAAATTTCCTGTCTACGTTTCTGATAATCTCTATGGCTTATTTGAACCGTCTTTCAAAATTTGATTTGCGATTATTAACTTCTGAATTTCACTTGTGCCTTCGTAAATCCTGAGCGCGCGCACGTCGCGGTAGAGTTGTTCGACGACGCTTCCGCGCAACAGTCCTGCGCCGCCATGAATCTGAACGGCTTCGTCGGTGGCGCGCCATGCCGCTTCGGTGGCAAATAGTTTTGCGATGCTCGCTGCTTCCGTGAAGGATTGTTGCGGGTCGCTGTCTTTGAGATATGCGGCGCGATAGACGAGCAGGCGCGCGGCGTCGAGTTCGGTGCGCATCGTGGCGAGCTTGGCTTGGATGAGTTGGTAAGAGGCGAGCGGTTGGCCGAATTGCGTGCGCTGCTTGGCGTAAGTGATTGACTCGTCGAGCGCGCGCGCCGCCATCCCGCAGGCGGCTGCTCCTACGCTCGCGCGAAAAGTGTCGAGCGTGCGCATCGCAAGTTTGTGTCCTTCGCCTTCTGTGCCGATACGATCTTCCGCAGGCACGCGCACGTCCGAGAACTCCACTTCGCCAATCGGGTGCGCGGCGATCAGATCGATCCTTTC
>JACCYN010000314.1 GCA_013696465.1 Pyrinomonadaceae bacterium | reverse complement strand
ACGCCACGAGGAGCACGAGGGCGACCGCGCCGAGCAAGATCATCAACGCCGGGCGCGCGTTCGCAATGCCTACTATCGTTTCATGCAAGCCCCGCACGCGCACGCCCCAATTCGCGTTCGTTTGCGGATACTCGCTCGCAAGTCTCGCGGCAATGCCGTTCATCTCTGCGTTCGCCTGTTCAAGATTCACATTCGGTTTGAGACGGCCGATCACGCTGAAGTAACGACTGCCCCGCGCGCGCATCTCGCCCGTGTCGCTGAGGAGCGGCGTCCACACTTCAGCGTTAACGGGAAACTTAAACTCCGGTGGCATCACCCCAACGACGGTCACGCTCCGGCCGTTGACCGTTAGATTCTTTCCAACGATTCCAGCGTCGCCGCCGAAGCGCCGCTGCCACAAACGGTGACTCAAGATGAGCGAGCGCGCTCCGCGAACCTTGAACTCTTCAGGAAGAAACGCGCGCCCCAACGCCGGACTCGCCTTTAGCAGATTGAAAAACTCGTCGGTGACGCTCGTCCCGTCAAACTGTTCGGGCAACTCGCCGATGGATGCGTTCACCTCACCGCTTCGCAACGCTGCCACCGCTTCAAACGATTGCTGCTGCGCCGCCCAATCTTGAAAGTCGGCGGGCGAAACTCCGCCGTGACTTTCACCGACCTTCAAGTTCGCCGAACTGATCAACGCCAATCGCTCCGGCTCCGCGAACGGCAGCGGACGCAGAAGCACGGCGTTGACGATTGAGAAGATCGCCGTGTTCGCACCGATTCCGAGCGCCAGCGCGAGCACCGCGATCACGGTAAAGCCGGGATTTTTGAAGAGCATCCGCACGCCGTAACGAACATCTTGCCAAAGGGTCGCCATCACATCACCTCCGTAATTAGTAACCGCTTCACTTGTTTTTAATCTTCACTCGTATCTCAGCGCTGTTATGGGATCGACCCGTGTCGCACGTAGCGCGGGGATGAAACATGCCAGCAACCCGGCTGCAACGAGCAACAGCGAGATGACGACGAACGTCAACGGATCGGTAGCAGACACGCCGTAAAGTAGGTTCGCCATCACTCGCGTCACGGCGAAAGCCCCCAGCAGACCGACGCCGACGCCCGCCAGCGCGAGCATCATTCCTTGACCGACAATCATCTTCACAACGTCCGATTTTTGCGCGCCCAAAGCCATGCGAATCCCGATCTCGTGCGTGCGCTGCGCAACCGAATAAGCCATCACGCCGTAGATGCCGACGACGGCAAGCAATAGCGCAACGGTAGCGAACGCGCCGAGCAGCACCGTGTTGAATTTGCGCGGCGCGACCGATTGCGCCACACGCTCCTCCATCGTCTTCATCTCCCAGACGAGTTGATCCTTGTCGGCTTCTTTGATCGCGTTTCGCACCGCCGGAGCTAACGCGGCCGGGTCGGACGAGCTTGAGCGCACGACCAACTCCATCTGCCGGTCAGGAATTTGCAGAAAGGGCACGTAGTATTCCTCTAACTCTTCCGCATCCAGACTGCTATGGTGGGTGTTCCCGACGATGCCGACGATCTCGCGCGGCGGGAGCGGATTGTTGCCTTCGTCATCAATGATAATGCGTTCGCCGAGTGCATCTTCGCCCTTGAAATATTTGCGCGCGAAAGCTTCGTTGACCATGATCACGGGAGGAGAACCGCTCGTATCGCGCTCGGTAAAATCGCGCCCGCGTCGCACGGGGATGTTCATTGCGCGAAAGTAGTCTGGAGTGAGGACGGCGTCTCTCGCCGCCGTCCTCGCGCCGGGAGCGGCGGGTGGACGACCTTCGATGTTGAAGGTATTAAAAGTGTCTCGATTGCCCAGCGGCAACAGATTCGTCGCGCCCGCCGTTTCCACTCCGGGCAGAGTTCTTACTCGCTGTAGAATGCTCTGGAAGTAAGCTGTCTGCTTCTCCGGTTCCGCGTATTTCGATCTTGAAATTGGAAGCGTTACCGAAAGCACGCGCGCGGCGTCGTACCCCGGATCGGTATCAAGCAAGCGCACGAAACTTTTCAGCAACAGCCCCGCGCCGATCAGCAACATCAGCGACAAAGCGACCTCGGTGATGACGAGCAGACTGCGCACGCGATTACGCCGCGCGCCTTCGGTCGAACCGCGCCCGCCCTCTTTCAGCGTTTCGTTGAGTTCGAGTTTCGAGGCTTGCAGCGCGGGCGCGACGCCGAAAACGATTCCCGTCAAAATGGAGACGCCAAGCGTAAAGACGAGCACGCGCTCGTCGAGTCCGATCTCTCTAACGCGCGGAAGATCGGCGGGACTCGCCACCACCAGCAGGTCAACTCCCCACAGAGCGAACAGCAAACCCAGACCGCCGCCCATGATGGCGAGCAACACGCTTTCCGTCAGCAACTGCCGCACGACGCGCGCGCGACTCGCGCCGAGCGCCGTCCTGATCGCGATCTCTTTGCCGCGCGCCGCCGCCCGCGCCAGCAACAGATTGGCGACGTTCGCGCACGCGATCAGCAGCACAAACCCGACCGCGCCCAACAGCACGAGCAGCGCCGGGCGCACGTCTCCGACGACCGCCTCATGCAATGAGCCAACGCGAACGTCCCAAGCGGT
>JACCYN010000302.1 GCA_013696465.1 Pyrinomonadaceae bacterium | reverse complement strand
CCGCAACATAAGCGGGCACACTCGCCCCTTCCAACCGCTCAAATTTATCGCATGAACACTTTAAATCTCCCATTCGCTTTCATCCGTCCTCTTTTCAGCGTTAAGGTTCGAGCACCAAGTGTAAAAGTTTTGTACGAAAGCATTCAAACCGCTTACTAAATAAGCCTCCAATGAGTTATATTTCTGCCTTAATAACACACGCCGACATCTTTACGGCTCAATCTTTTTGTCATTAAATATCAACGTTCGGAGAACTCTATTGTCAGCCGCCGCATTCTATGATCTCGAAGGGACTTTGGTCAGCACTAATCTCGTGCACACGCTAGGCTTCTATGCAAAGAACCAAGGCGGCATCCTGCGCACCGTCCGCAAAAGCGCGACGACGCTTTTAAGCATTCCGCTCTTCGCCGCCACCGATCAATACAGCCGCAAAGTCTTCAACGATCTTTTCTTCAAACGTTACACGGGCGAATCGGAAGACCGCCTGCGATTCTTCGCCGACGAACTTTTTGAAGACGTTTTGAAGCCCGCCATCTTTCCCGGCACGTATGAACTAATTGAGAAATCGCGCAGTCTTGGATTCCGCCAAGTTGTCGTTACGGGTGCGCTCGATTTCTCAGTCAAACCTTTGATGGAACATTTAGGCATCACGGACTACGTCGCCAACCGTCTGGAATTCGTCAACGGCATTGCCACGGGAAGGTTGTTGCCCCCCGTGCTTGCCGCCGCCACGAAAGCGACGTGGATCAGGCAATTCGCCGAACGCGAAGGAATCAACTTAAACGAATCCTTCGCCTACACCGACTCGATGAGCGATCTCCCGATGCTATCGCTCGTCGGGCATCCGGCGGCCGTTAATCCCGACATGCGTCTGCGGCAGACGGCGCTGCATCACGATTGGCCGATCCTAAATCTGAAGTGACAAAATCAAGTCGTTTTGAAAACAAAGCGCGAGCCTCGCGCGAATCTACTTATTAGTTGACTTACTATTATTCAATGAAGAAAAAAATCGACATTTTCGAAAGCCCCGGATTTCTCCTCATGCACGCCGCCTGTTTGCTGGCCATCTGGTCGGGAGTCAGCGCTGTCGCGCTTTTTGTCTGTGTGGCTTTATACATCATCCGCATGTTCGGCATTACGGCCGGTTATCATCGCTACTTTTCACACCGCACTTATAAGACGAGCAGATTTTTTCAATTCGCGCTCGCCTGCCTCGGAGCGTCTGCCGCTCAACAAGGCCCGCTGTGGTGGGCGTCTCACCACCGGCATCATCACAAATACTCTGACACGGAACAGGACGTGCACTCACCGGTGACGCAAGGATTCTGGTGGTCGCACATGGGCTGGGTCTTGTCTCCCGGCTTTCACGAGACGAACTACAAGATGGTGCCCGATCTCTTAAAGTACCCTGAACTCCGATTCATTAACAGATTTTACCTTTTGCCTCCCATCATTCTGGCGCTCCTCGTTTGGGCGTTGGGCGCGACGCTAGAACATTACTTCACGGGACTAGGCACGTCAGGCTTTCAGATGTTGGTGTGGGGATTCTTCATCAGTACGGTTGTGCTCTACCACGGCACGTTTACCGTCAACTCCCTCGCCCACGTCATCGGTCGTCGCCGTTTCGACACCGGCGATGACAGTAAAAACAGCGCGCTCGTCGCGCTGATCACGCTCGGCGAAGGCTGGCACAATAATCATCACTATTATCCGGCCTCGGAGCGGCAGGGATTTTACTGGTGGGAATTTGACATCTCACATTATGTTCTGCGGCTCTTGAGTTGGTTAGGGATCGTGTGGGATTTGAAATCACCGCCCCAGCGAGTCTATGAAGTTGCTGCTACTGATTTAACCGAGATCGTGGCCGACAAAGATTTGCGCCTCTCTCAATAACTTAAACGCTCTTGCTTCTTAACTTATGGCACTTCAACTCAGACGCAAAACGCACGAATCAATCGTTTACATTGACAGCGACAGCGCGCCACGCATCATCCCTTCGGGCGAAGATTTCCTTCTGGAGGATTTGCCCGTCGGCACGCGCGTCATCTACCCGAAGCCGCCGATCAAAGGTTTACCAAACCCGGAAGCCGTGATCCGCTACGCCCTTAACCACCCGCACGATTGCGATCCGCTTTTCGCCCAACTTGAGCCGGGCATGAAAGTCTCCATCGCGCTTGACGACATCTCGCTGCCGCTCCCGCCAATGGCCACACCCGACGTGCGCCAGAGAGTTTTAGAAATAGTGCTCGACATGCTCGCCGGTCACGGCGTTGACGACGTGCACATTATCATCGCCAATTCCTTGCATCGTAAAATGACCGAAGGCGAAATGAAGCGCATGGTCGGCGCGAAGATTCATAAAGAGTTTTATCCTGATCGTTATTACAACCACGACGCCGAATGGACGGAAGGCTTGAAATCGCTTGGCGAGACGAAGCACAAAGAACCTCTGCGCATCAATCGTCGTTGTGCCGAAAGCGATCTCATCATCTACATCAACATCAACCTCGTGCCGATGGACGGCGGGCACAAGTCCGTCGCCGTCGGGCTTTGTGATTACGAAAGTTTACGCGCGCACCACGAGCCGCAAACGATCCGCGATTCCGACAGTTACTTCGATCCGAAGGCTTCCGCGCTCAACCACAAAGTCGTGCGCCTCGGCAAAATGGTTGATAAAGAACTCAATGTCTTCCACATCGAAACCGCGCTCAACAACCGGATGTACACGGGGCAGATGGATTTTCTCCTTAAGAACGAAGATGATTTCACGTCGTTCGACCGCATGAAGTTTGAAGCCGTGCGCTTTGCGATGAGTAAAATGCCGCGCGCCGCGAAACGCAAAATGCTGCACGCGATTCCGGCACAGTATGAACTGATCGCCTGCCACGCGGGAAAGACGGAGAGCGTCCACGAGAAAATTCTAGAGCGCAACTTCGCGCAGTACGCGATTCCCGTTAACGGGCAGTGCGACATTTTAATTTCCGGCGTGCCGCACATTTCGCCTTACAACGTCAATTCCGTGTTGAACCCGCTGCTCGTGCAAGTGATGGGCTTGGGCTATATTCACAATATGTATCGCGGAAAGCCTCTGCTCAAAAAAGGCGGTGTGCTCATCCTTCAGCACCCCTGCTACGACGATTTCGATCATGAATTTCATCCTTCTTACATCGAATTCTTTAATCGCCTTCTGCCCGAAACGCGCGATGCCTTTACGCTTCGTGAAAAATACGAGCGCGAATTTGCGAACAACCCTTCGTATGTCGAAATGTACCGGCGCGGCAACGCTTATCACGGCGCGCACCCGTTCTTCATGTGGTACTGGGGCGAGAACGGCCGCCAGCACATCGGGCGCGTCATCGTCGCCGGAGCGGAGAACGCGCACGTGCCGGAAATTTTAGGTTGGGAGCGGGCAGATAACCTGACGGAGGCGATCTCGATGGCGCGCAGTTACATGGGACGCTCGGCTGAGATTACAATGCTGCACCAGCCGATTATTCTGACGGCTGATGTAGAGTAATTTTATGAAACTGTCTCCGACTGAAATCTACAATAACCGCAATCTGTTTATCATCGGCAGCACGGGCTTCCTCGGCAAAGTTACGCTCTCGATGTTGTTGCACCGCTTTCCTAACGTCGGTCGCGTGTATGTAACGGTGCGCGCGCGTTCGCAGGAAGAATCCGAAGCGCGCTTCTGGAACAACGTCATCACCGCCCCGCCGTTCGATCCGCTACGTGAGCGCTACGGCAGCGCGTTTGAGGGTTTCATTCGAGACAAAATCGTTATTGTCGGCGGCGACATCGGCGAGCCGCGCATGGGTTTTACGGAAGATGAAGCGCAACGCATCGCTGATGATATTGATGTTGTGATCAACAGCGCGGGCAACGTCACGTTCAACCCGACGCTGGAGAGCGCGTTGCGGACGAACGTTGTCGGCACGTTGAACGTGATCGAATTTGCAAAGCGGATGAAGCGTCCTGCGCTCGTCCACGTCTCCACCTGCTTTGTCGTGGGCAATCGTTCGGGCGCGGTGTGGGAGAGCGACCCGGTAGTCGGTTATTTTCCGCGCCGCGATGAATTGGAAGGCGTTGAGTTTGATCCGCAGCAGGAGATCAAAGACTGCGAAAAACTCGCGGTGCGCGTGCGTGATGAAGCGCGAGACGCGGTGCAGGCGGCGCGCTTTCGTGAAGCGGCTCGTACGCGCCTCGCCGAAGAAGGACGCGACCCGGATGACCCGGATGCCTTAGGTTTAGCCGTCGCGCGTGAACGAAAAGTTTGGACAAGGACGCGCCTCACCGATCTCGGCATCGAACGCGCACTGTGGTGGGGCTGGCCGAACATTTACACTTACACGAAAAGCATCGGCGAGCAACTTGTCGCCGCGGAGACGGGGCTGGTGCGCTCCATCGTCCGCCCGTCAGTGGTTGAATCGGCGAGCGTCTATCCGTTCCGAGGCTGGAACGAAGGATTCACGACGACCGCGCCCCTGATCTTCATCGCGCTCAAAGGGCAGACTCAGATTCCCGTTAACGAAAAATTAGTTTTAGATATCACGCCCGTCGATCAGGTGGCGGCGGTGATGTTGGCAGTCGCGGCGGAGGCGTGCGCAGGTGAGCCGCGACTCGTTTATCAAGCGGCGACAAGCGACACTAATCCGAATGACATGCGCCGCATGGTCGGCTTGGTCGGGCTTTACAAAAGAAAACATTTTCAGGAAAAAGAAACTGGCTTCCGCATCATCAACGAGATCGCGGGGCGGATGGAAACGCGACCCGTCACTCCGGCGCGTTTCAACACGACTTCAACGCCGATGGTTAATCAAGCAGCGAAAAAGGTTTCCACGCTGCTTGACCGTGTGACCCCGCGCTGGGGCGGCGGGCGCGTCACGGATGTGATCGAGCGCGCGAAGGCGACCGTGGATCGCGTCGAAGAAGTGACGCGCGAGACGCAGGAAAACTTCGAGCTGTTTCGCCCCTTCATGGTTGACAACACTTACATCTTTCGCGCCGACAACGTGCGCTCGCTCTTCGCACGCATTCGCAAAGACGAACAGAAACTTCTCGATTGGTCGCCGGAAAAGATCGATTGGTACGACTACTGGATGAACACGCATTTTCCGGGCTTGAAGAAATGGGTGTTCCCGACGCTCGAAGAGGACATGCGCCAATCGCCGAAGCGCGTCTACACCTACCGCGATCTGCTCGAACTCTTTGACACGACGACGAAGCGCCATGCGACGCGCGTGGCGATGCGCATTGAGCGCGACGGAGGAAAAGAGCAATACACTTACGCCAATCTCCAAGAACTCGCGGCGCGCGCCGGAGGATTCCTTGCAAGCGCGGGCGTCGCCGCGGGCGACCGCGTAATGCTCTTCTCGAACAACGCGCCGGAATGGGGTATGAGTTACTTCGGCGTGTTGAAAGCGGGAGCAACGTGTGTGCCCACCGATCCGCAGAGCACGACGGATGAGGTCGTCAATTTCGCCGGGGCGAGTCGGGCGCGCGGCATCATCTTGAGCGAAGAGATGCGCGACAAACATGAGGAACTGCGCGATAAGCTAGACGCGGCAGGATTCGCAGAGACTTCGCTCTGGACGTTTGAAGAAGTGTTCCGTTTGGCCGAAGTTGAAGTTGAAAACGAACGACTCGCGCTGCTGCCGAAGCGCGCTGGGGCGCAATCCGTCGCATCACTAATCTTTACTTCGGGCACGACCGGGCAGCCGAAGGGCGTGATGCTTTCGCACCGCAACATGACGCACATGGTTTCGATGCTCTCAAGCGTTTTCGAGATGACGACGCGCGACGGCGTGCTCTCCGTCCTTCCGCTTCATCACACCTTTGAGTTTTCGACTGGCTTCTTAACCCCTCTAAGTCGCGGCGCGCAGATCACTTATCTACCAGAGCTGACGAGCGAAGAATTGGCGCGCGCGATCTCAAACGGTTACGTTACAGGAATGGTCGGCGTGCCCGCCGTGTGGGAAGCCTTGCACCGCCGCATCAAGAATCGTCTTCACGAGCGCAAGTGGATCGGTCGTGCGTCTGACCTTGCAATCCGCGCCAACAGTTGGCTGCGTGACCGCACGCCGCTTAACGTCGGGCAACTCATCTTCTACCCGATCCATGAAGGAATGGGCGGGCGTATTCGTTACTTCATCAGTGGCGGCTCGGCTTTGAGCGAGAAAGTTAAAAGCGATTTGCACGGATTGGGATTCACGATCCTCGAAGGCTTCGGGTTGACGGAAGCCTCACCTGTCATAACCGTCTCGCGCCCGCAGAATCATCTTCTCACGGGAAGCGTCGGCAAGCCTTTGCCCGGCGTCGAAGTGCGCATCGCAGACGCGAACCAGAACGGCATTGGCGAAGTCGTCGCACGCGGGGCAAACATCATGGCGGGCTACTTTGAAAATGAGACGGCGACGCGCCAAGTGATTCGTGATCGCTGGCTGCACACGGGCGATCTCGGCAGGCTCGATACGGAAGGCAACCTCTACCTCGTCGGCCGCTCGAAAGAGATTATCGTTGACACGAACGGCAAGAACGTCTACCCGGATGAAATCGAAGAGATGTATGAGCATTCGCCGTTCATCAAAGAGTTGAGCGTTGTGGGATTGCCGGACGCGGAGGGCGGCGAAAGAGTTGCGTGCATGGTCGTGCCTGATTACGGCCACGACATCTCGCTTTCGCGCTCCGAAGTGCGCCGCCGCGTTGAAGAATATTTCCACGACGTATCGTCAGCGCTTCCCTTTTTCAAGCGCGTCAAAACTTTGCATTTCAGCGATCGGGATTTGCCGCGCACCGCGACGCGCAAGGCTAAACGCAAAGAGATCGCCCACGCGCTCATTAAGCTCGAACAAACTTCGCGTGCCGCGACCGCGCAACGAAGCACGAAAGCGCACAGTACAAAAAGAAACGAAGCCGCGTGGTTGCTTGAGATCGTCGCGGGCGTCAGCAACAAACCGCTCGCGGAGATTAATCCTGACACACGCTTGAACGATCTCGGCTTCGACAGTCTCATGTACGTCGAACTTGCGAGCGCGATTGAAGCGGCGGGCGGCGTGCTCCGTTCGCCCGACACGTTGACGGAAGTGCGCGACTTGCGCGAGTTGGCGAGCGCCGTCCTTCGTCAACCTTCGACGAGCGAAGCGCGCGCGGCCGAACACGCGCGCATCGAAGTTGAACGCCGCGAAGACGAAGACATTTATATCCCTTCGTTCGTCCGCTCAGTCGGCAATAAAGGACTCGACGTATTGCAGCGCGCCTTCTACGAGAAACTTTTGCACACGCGCTACGAAGGTCGCAGCCACATTCCTGTTTACACTAATTTCATCGTCGCCGCCAATCACACTTCGCACCTCGACATGGGATTAGTGAAAATGGCTTTGGGCGAAACGGGGCGCGACATGGTGGCGCTCGCGGCGGCGGATTATTTCTTTGACAATAAATTCAAGCGCGCATACATGGATAACTTTACGAATCTTGTTCCGATGGAGCGTTCGGGGAGTCTGCGCCAATCTCTGCGACACGCGCGCTCCTTCCTCGATCAAGGCTACAACGCGCTTCTCTTCCCCGAAGGCACGCGCTCTTTGACAGGGGAGATTACCGAATTCAAACCCGTGATCGGCTACCTCGCGCTCGCGGCGCGCGTCGGCATTTTGCCCGTCTACGTTTACGGCACGTATGAGGCTTTGCCGAAAGGATCAAACATGCTCAAGAGCCGCGAGATCGGCGCGCGCATCGGACGCTTTCTGACGGTTGAAGAACTTGAAGAGATGACGAAGGGGATGCCGAAATCCGAAGCATACCGCTTGATCGCCGCGCTCGTCCGTCACGAGATCGTCAACATGCGCGACAACACGAAGAACGCTTTCGACGCGCACGCCCTGCGCCGCAGTTGGAAAGCTGAACGGCGTCACGCGCACACCGAAACCGACACGGAATCTGCGCTCAAACAACTCGGCGCGAGCAGCGATTAAGCGAAGATAAGCGAATAACAATTCAACACTCGCGTGGCTTCGGCTTTCCGCAGGCGAAACTTGCGGGCGCACACCTCAAAACGAATTCAGATTAAAGTGGCGACGACATCAACCAAACAACGCGCCCCGCGCAAAAACTCGAAAACCGCTTCGACCGGCAAATCTTCCTTGAAGAAAACTTCGCTCACGCGAAAGTCTCAACCCGTCGTGCTCGTCACCGGCGGCACGGGATTTTTCGGTCGCCACCTCGTCGCTCAACTCATTGAATCGGGCGCGCGAAACATTCGCGTGATGGCGACGCACGCTCCGGCGTGGATCACGGAGCAAGGCGTCGAAACAATCGAAGGTTCGATCACGTCGGCTGACGATGTGGCGCGGGCGACGGAAGGCGTGGGCACGATTTATCACTTGGCGGGTCGCGTCTCCCGAGACGAGCGCGACGCGCATGAGATGTTCCGCCTTCACGTCGAAGGAACTCGCCTGCTGTGCGAAGCGGCGCGCAAAGCCGGAACAAAAACAATCGTCCTCGCTTCGACGAGCGGCACGATTGCCGTCACAGAAAAAAACGACGCTGTGCCAGACGAGACGCACCCGCAGCCAACAGACATCATTTCGCGGTGGCCTTACTACGCCAGCAAAGCCTACCAAGAGCGCGTCGCGCTCGAAAACTTTTCAGGCGATAATCGGCGACTTGTGATCATGAATCCGAGCTTGCTTTTGGGGCCGGGTGACGAGCGTCTGAGTTCGACGAAAGTTGTGCTCGACTTCCTCGCGCGCAAGATCATCGCCGTGCCAAACGGCGGCTTGAGCTTCGTTGACGTGCGCGACGCGGCGGCCGCGTTTATCAAAGCGGCGGAGCACGGGCGCGACAGAGAGCGTTATCTTTTGGGCGCGGCGAATTGGAGTTTTGAAAAGTTTTTCGGGCGTCTAGAGCGTTTGACGAAGATTTCGGCGCCGCGTTTCACGCTTCCCTCGAAGGTCGCCACGACTGGCGCGAGTTTCATCCATTCGCTTTACCGTAACTGGAAACTCGCGCCGCCTGTCGAAGCCTCGGCCGTCGAGATGGCCGAGTATTTCTGGTACTTAAATTCCGCGAAGGCGGAACGCGAACTCTCGTTCGCCCCGCGCGATCCGGCCGAGACGTTATATGATACGGTAACTTACGTGCGCGAGAATTTTCTTGGCAACGAAGCCTTCGTAGGGTAATTTACGTTTTCGCAAGTTGCTTTGTTTGTGGAAGCGTTCATAACTTCCCCGTTCGGTGTGCGTATGAGTAAGGCGTGCGGCATGATCTCGAACGTCGCGGGCAAGCTTCCGATCAACTCCCCGTCCACTTCGATCCTCACCTTCAAGTTTGCGTCTACCGCCTGCGCCGTGATGCGCCGGGCGCGTGTGTGATGGACTTGTTGCATTCCGAGATGCGTGCCGAGGTAAAGCCGGTAGGCGTTAACGAGAATCGAGAGTTTGCTTAAATCTCCGATGTGGACGACATCAAGTAGCCCATCGGTCAGTTTCGCCTCCAGTGCGATCTTCATGCCGCCGCCGAAGTAGCGCGCGTTGGCGATGCATAAATTTGTAAGGGTGAGCTGACGTTCACGTTGTTCGTCAACCGCGACGCGCACCGTCGGCTTCTCGAAAACGAGTGCGGCGCGCAGCGCAGCGTCGGCGAAAGCCGCTTGCCCTCCGAGTAGAAGCGAGTTATTTGCTCCTGCCCACGCGCTTCCCTTTCGCTTCACACGCTCAACCACCCGTTCGCTCATGCCGAACGAAGCGACGTTGATCGAATACCGGACAACATCCTTTTCTTCATGATCGCGGTGCGTAACGCGCACGACATCTATTTTTCTCGTCACGCCTTCGCGTAGCGAGCGAGCGGCGTCTGCCGTTCGGGTCGGGATGTTGAGCGTGCGACGGAAATCGCCGCCCGTGCCCGATGGAAGAACGCCGAGTTCGGCTTCGCAGCCCGATTCGACGATGCCGTTCGCCGCTTCGGAGATCGTGCCGTCGCCACCACACGCGATAATGAATTTTCTCCCGGCGCGCGCCGCTTCAAAAGCGAGTATGCGTCCGTCGCCCTTTTGTTTTGTAAACGTGCAATTGAACGCCCCGAAGTGCGTGCGCAGATCACTTGCGGTGCGCGCCCAAACCGCGCCAGTCGCGCCGCCCGCGGAGGTCGGATTTACGATCACGAGTGGAAGCTGCGACATCGCTTAGAGTTCACTCTTGGCGCGTGAGTTTTCGTTTGACGGAAGAGTTGAAGCGCGCAGTTCTTGATTTACAATCGAGGATTGCAAAAGGCGATCCTGCTCCGCGAGGGCGGCGATTTCGGTCATCACAAAATCGGCAATTTCCTTGTAGGTGCGCACCGAGTCACGCTTGGCCAAGAATTCGCTAACATCAAGCGCGCGCCCGAAGTGAATACGAATCCTTTCTTTGCCCGTCCAGTTACGCGCGACTTGCTCCACAAGATTGTTGCCGAGTCCGGCGATAAAGACCGGGACGACTTGCGGAGCGGCGGCCTTGATCAACTTCCCGATGCCGGGTTGCGGACGCAAGAATGAATACGGATCAGGACTAAGATTGCGCGTGCCTTCCGGGTGAAAACCGATGATGTGTCCTGCGCCGTTTCTGCATAA
>JACCYN010000282.1 GCA_013696465.1 Pyrinomonadaceae bacterium | reverse complement strand
CGTTTGTTGATCTTGCTGCGCCTGTGAAACTCCGGCGATCGCATTCGTCATCAAGCACAACGCGAGGGCGAAGGCAAACGTGCGTCGCCACCAACAGACAATGACTGTCATGTGCGGAAAACTCCTTAAGTTAATCGAGCGGAAAGAGAAACTGCCGATGAATTTTGCTGGTCACAACCGCTACGCGCGAACCGCTTCGTAAGTTTGCGCCGATCTTTCTCCAAGCGAGGATGCGGCGAGCACGATCAACGCCATCCACAATAAATCCGCGAGGAAAAGGTGAATCAACTGCACGGGGATCGGAGCGAGCAGCCACACATTCAACGCGCCCAACGCGAGTTGCGAGAGAACCAACCCCGTCAGCAACGACGCCAAACGCTTTGTCTCCGTTTGCGGTCGCACGCGCGCGGCGACGGTTGCGGCGGCGATTAACCCCGCTCCGACCGCAATGGCAATCGCGGGATGAAAAATCCGCAGGCGAACGAGAAAGTGCGCGGCGGGCGCAAAGTCTTGCGCGAATCCGTGCGCTAGTGAACGGGCGGGAAACAGCGTGTCACCCAGCGCCGCAATCGCGCCGCTCACACCGAGCACGAGCGTGCCAACCAAGCAGGCCGCAAACATCCACGCTAATCTTTTTTGCTTTTTTACTTCTACCTTTTTACTTTCCCCCGTCGCCCACCATGCCGTGAGCGTTAAAGCACCGACAAGTAGAAACGTATTGACGAGATGCACGGAAAGATAAATGGCGCGGGCGATTGAATCGTTGTCGGCGACAAGTTCAAAGAGCACGAGTCCGGCGCCGATCAAAGCTTCGAGAATCATAAACACGGCCGAAGCGTAAGCCGCCCGCCGCACAAGATGCTTGGGTGGAAAACGCCACCGCGCCCACACGACCAGAGCGACGAGCATCAGGAGCGCGATGCCGCTCGTCGCGCGATGCGTGAGTTCGATCAAAGTTCCGACTTGTGGGGCGCGCGGCAAGACTTCACCGTTACACAACGGCCAATGACTGCCGCAACCCGCGCCCGAACCCGTAGCGCGCACAAACGCACCCCACATAATCACGACGAGATTCCATGCCACCACGATCCACGCATACACGGCGAGACGGTTTGTTCCGACGCGCGCGGGCGTTCGCTCTGCGGAAACAAACTCGCCTACAACAGGGGAAATTCGTTGCAAGAAGAACTCCTTAGAGAAGTGAAGTGAAAGCATTATAAAACGTTCTGCGAGGATGTGCATAACCGGCGCAGAGCGGAAAGGGATTTAACCGGCGGAAGCGCGATTATTTCCCCACGAAAGAAACCACCGCTTCACGAAGTAAAGCGCAGCGATTGTTTGATATATTCTCCTCATCAATAATTTCACACAAGGACGAAATCAGACGTTGAGTAGTAAGGAAAAAAGCAGCAAGCGCGTTGCGGCGTCGAGACGGCCGCTGACGAACGAAGCGATCCAAGTTCTGAACGCAAAATCAGGAACACTCTTCAAAGGCAACGGCGAACGTTTTATTGATTCGCGCAAAGCGATTCGCCAACTCTCAAAAGTTGACTCGACGCTCGGAAGTCTAATCAAGCGCGTCGGCGTTTTCGACCTCAAGTCGCAGACGATGCACACGCCCTTCGGCGCGCTCGCCGAAGCGATCATCTACCAGCAAATCACGGGGCGCGCCGCAGCCGCGATTCACGCCCGCGTTGTCCAACTCTTTCACTCGCAAGTCGAGACGCTCGCGCCCGAACACATCTTGGGCGCGACAGAGGAACAGTTGCGCGGCGCCGGACTCTCGCGCGGCAAGACGCTTGCGCTCAAAGACCTCGCGGCGAAAACGCTGGAAGGCGTTGTGCCGACGCTCGAAGCAATGGAAACGATGGACGACGAAGCGATCATCGCCCGGCTCTTACCTGTGCGCGGAGTCGGACGCTGGACGGCGGAAATGCTTTTGATCTTCCGCTTGGGTCGCCCCGACGTGCTGCCCGTCGGCGACTATGCGATCCGCAAAGCATTCGGCTTGCACTTCCGTGAGGGCGCGTTTCCCACACCGCGCGAAGTCACGGAATACGGCGAACATTGGCGTCCCCTTCGCACCGTCGCGAGTTGGTATCTATGGCGTTCGCTCTCGATAAAATAGAAGACTAAAGGGCGAAAGCGCGGCAAAGCCTTTACCTCAATCGTAAATGTTGGTAAAAAAGTTCTGTAACCATAATCCACTCCGGGAGTACATTTCTCATGGGTCGAGAAGCAAACAGAATTTCGGACGAAGGCGGCGATCACGATCAAGGACAAGAGGACGAACGCCAACGAACCGACAACGGCGGAAGCCAAACCGTGAGCCGCGAATCGCGGGGCGGAGCGGCGAAAGAGGGCACGAGCAGCGGCAATAAATCAGGCGGAAGCGGCAAGAAAGGCGGCGACGAAGACCGATGAAAAGTTGGAGGCGACCGTTTGAGATAACAAAGAGCTAACACGAACACCATTGGTTCGTTGGCGAATCTAACTTTCCTCATCTGTTTTCGCCTGTGTACAAAAGGTACTCTGAACTGCTTCTTTTAAGTCGCCTGAGTCGAAACTTCGGCGTCAAGCATTGCGCCGAAGCGCGCCCTAAACGCAATGCCAACAGTGCTTAACAGAAACCGATGGCGTGCGTAGGTTCGGTAGCGGCGGAGGCTCGCTCCCTGCTCGCTTTGTTCCACACCCGGGCGGCGGACGTATCCCCGCCCCTATAATCACCCCGGTTCTGTTAGCGACTCTTAGCCTGCCTCAGCAAATTTCAAAGAGGCTATACGCAATTCCCCGATTTTCTATTTGCAATGTGATGCGCTTCCCTCTTCCCGGAGGCGGTTGCTATCTGCGTTTTTCGTCCGGCTATACTTTCCCCTTAAATATTACTTAAATCTACAGATGCCCTTG
>JACCYN010000324.1 GCA_013696465.1 Pyrinomonadaceae bacterium | reverse complement strand
GACGCTTCCGCATTGAAAGAATTAGAACGTTTGGGTTTGCAACGAACTTCTCCCGCGTCCGCGAAAATTTATTCAGCATCACGCTCAAAAAACGAGGAAGTCAAATGAAACAGTTTCGGTTGATTTGCGCGCTCACTACTCTTGCGCTCACCGCGTCTCAGGCGAGTGCCGTTAATATTTACGCGCAGCAGCAGGGGCAAACGAATCCTTCCGCTCAAGGCGGGGGAAACAGTGCAGCGCAGACGCGCGTGTTGGGCGAGGTGACAAGCATTGATTCAGCCGCTAGTCGTATGACGGTGAAGACGGATGCGGGCGCGACCATCACCGTGATCCTAAACGAAGCGACGAAATTTATGCGCATCCCGGCGGGCGAAACCGGCACGAGCAAAGCCACACCGATCACGGCCGCCGAGATCAACGTCGGCGACCGCGTTTACGTGCCCGGACGAATTTCAGAAGACGGACGGACGATTCCGGCGCGTTCGGTTTACACCATGGCGCGCGCCGAGATCACGGAGAAGAACGAACGCGAGCGGGCGGAATGGCGCAGGCGCGGCATCGCCGGAACAGTCACCGCGCTCAACCCGGCCGCGAAAGAGATCACGATCACCGCGCGCACGCGAGAAGGCGCGCGCCCCGTCGTCGTGGCGGCGACTGGTGGGAACATTCGCTTTCGTCGTTACGCCCCCGACTCGGTGCGCTTCAGCGACGCAAAGCCGAGTTCATTCACCGAACTGCAAGTCGGCGATCAACTGCGCGCCTTGGGCGAACGCAGTGCGGACGGCGCGCGCTTCACGCCGGAAGAAGTTGTTTCGGGAGCATTCCGCACAATCGGTGGGCGCGTCACGAGCGTTGATGCCGCGACGAACGAAATCCAACTCGTTGACGTGCAAACTCAACAACCGCTAACGGTCGTCGTCAACAAAGATTCGACGGTGCGTCGTCTGCCCGCGACGATGGCGCAAATGCTGACGGCGAGGGGGCAGGGCGGCGCGGCGGTCGAGGGCAACAGAGCGAACCGTCAAGGAGCAGGCGGAGCTGGCGCGCCACCACAGCAGCGTCCGGGCGGCGCTGCAACGGCGGGCGGCGGAAACAATGAAGGCGGCGCGCCGCGCACAGGAGGCGGCGGAAACTCCGGCGGCGGTCAACGCGATCTCGGCGAGATGCTTGAGAGCTTGCCCGCGCTCAACCTCGCCGAACTGAAGGCAGGCGACATGATTATCGTATCGAGCACGAAGAGCACTACTCCGTCGCGCGTGACGGCAATCGCCGTGCTCGCCGGGGCTGAAGCTTTGCTCGCATCTCCGGCGGCGCAAGGGCGTCAGGGCGGCGCAGCGCGCGGGGCGACCAATCTCGGCCTTCCGAGCGACGCGCTTGGCATCGGCATCGGGCCGTAAACGGCGGCGGCGAGTTTGCAGTCGCACAATTAAGACACTCAAAAATTTATCACCTCGTGATCGTTTCACCTTAATAGATAATTCAAGGGCTTAATAATTTATGCGTTCATTTCCGAAAGCCTTTCGGTTGGCGATGAGCTTTGCGCTCGTCTTCGCTCTCTGCTCGCCTTCCGCCTTAGCGCAACGCGCTTCGGGCATCCTCGCCGGGCGCGTGGTGGATCAACAGGGCGGCATCGTGGTCGGGGCGACCGTGACAATCGCCGACGCGAGCGGCGTCGAGCGGACGGCGACAACCAACGACGACGGCGCTTACACCTTCACGAATCTTGCGCCCGGCCGCTACACCGTCCGCGTCAATCAAACGGGCTTCGGCGCTTACGAAAACGCGGAAGTTGACGTTACCACCGGGCAGCGCGTCGAACTCAATATTGACCTTAGCGTTGCGCTGGCGGAGGAGCAGGTGACGGTCGAAAGCCAAGCGGCTCTCAACACCGACCCGGCGAACAACGGCGGCGCTACCGTTTTGCGCGGACGCGATCTCGAAACATTGCCCGAAGACCCGGACGATTTAGCCGCCGCACTGCAAGCTCTTGCCGGGCCTTCGGCGGGGCCGAACGGCGGGCAAATCTACATTGACGGTTTTACCGGCGGTCGCCTTCCGCCGCGCGAATCTATCCGGCAGATCACGATCAACCAAAATCCTTTTTCGGCTGAATTTGATCGACTCGGTTTCGGGCGCATCGAGATCACGACGAAGCCGGGTACGGACAAATTGCGCGGCCAAACTTTCTTTCGTTTTGAAGACGAAAGTCTTAATTCGCGCAACCCGTTCGCGCCGAACCGCGCGCCGTTTCAATCGCGCCTCTACGGCGGAAACCTAAGCGGCCCCGTGATCAAGGGTCGCGCATCGTTCTTCCTCGATTTCGAGCGCCGCGACATTGACGACAACGCCGTGATCCGAGCGACGATTCTCGACCCTGCTTTGAACATCACGCCCTTCAGCCTGGCCGTGTTGACGCCGCAGCGCCGCACCACTTTCAGCCCGCGTTTTGATTATCAGATCAACAACGCGAACACAATCGTCGCGCGCTATTCTTATTCGTCGTTCGACAACCCGTTAGCGGGAATCGGCAGCTTCAGCTTGCTTTCGCGCGCCTTCAGCACGAAGAATTCGCAGCACCTTTTTCAGATCACGGAGACGGCCGTCATCAACCCGCGCGTCGTCAACGAAACGCGCTTTCAGTTTGTGCGCGGACGCCGCGAGCAGGAAGGCGACAATTCGCAGCCGTCCATTATCGTGCGCGAAGCTTTCTCCGGCGGCGGTTCGCAAGTCGGCTTATCCTTCAATAACGAAACTCGTTACGAGTTGCAGAACTACACCACGCTCGCGCTCGGCGCACACTCCGTGAAAGCGGGCGGGCGATTGCGCAGCGTGCGCCTGACTGATTCTGCGTCGAACAACTTCGGCGGCACGCTCGTCTTCACGTCGCTCGAACAATACCGCAATGTTTTGCTTGGCGTGCCGGGCGCGCTGCCCAGCCAGTTCACCATCGCGGGCGGAAACCCGGAGGCGCGCGTCAGCCAAGTTGATCTCGGACTCTTCGCGCAAGACGATTGGCGCGTCCGACCCGATCTGACCTTGTCCTACGGCTTACGCTACGAGACGCAGACGAACATTGACAGCAATCTTAATTTCGCCCCGCGCGTCGCCTTCGCTTACTCGCCGGGCGCGGGCGGCACGAGTCGCCCGAAGACCGTGTTTCGCGGCGGCTTCGGCGTCTTCTATGATCGCGTCGGCGAGAACTTCACACTCGAATCCGAACGCTTCAACGGCGTTAACCAGCAACAATTCATCGTCTCGGATCAAACAATCGCCGGGCGGGGAGTTCTGAGTCAAATCGGATTCACCGCGAACGGCGCAATTTCAAATCTTCCGTCAACCGCCGATCTCATTCTGCTTCCGCAAACCACGCGGCAGATCGCCGAAGGGTTGCAAACCCCTTACACGATGCAAGCCGCCTTCAGCGTCGAGCGACAACTGCCGTTTAAGATCGTGGCGACCGCCAGCTACATCACCACGCGCACGCTTCACCTTTTGCGCGCGCGCAACATCAACGCGCCGCTTCCGGGCACGTTCGATCCGCTCGACCCGACGAGCGTCGGCGCGCGCCCGTCACCGGGGCAAGGCAACATCTATCAATTCGAGTCTTCGGGTCGCCTCAACCAGAATCAGTTGGTCGTCAACGTGCGCAATCAATTCGGCGGCCCCTTCACGGTCTTCGCAACTTATGTGCTTAACAAAGTGAACAGCGACGCCGAGGGCGGTGGATTCTTCGGCGGCTTCGGTAATTTCGGAGGCGGTGGCGGCTTGGGTTCCGTTTCGTTTCCGGCGAATCAATACGATTTAAGCGAGGAATATGGACGCTCAAATTTGGACGTGCGCCACCGCCTATTCCTAGGCGGCAACGTCAACGCGCCGTTCGGAATTAGCTTAAACCCGTTCATCATCGCCTCCTCAAGCCAGCCGTTCAACATCACGACGGGCATTGACAACAACCGCGACACGCTTTTCACCGACCGACCGGCGTTCGCCGACGCTCAGACGCTCCCGCAAGATTTAAGGGTGACGCAGTTCGGCAATTTCGACATCAACCCGAAGCCGGGTCAACAGATCGTTCCGCGTAACTACGGCGGCGGTCCCGGCTTCTTCGTCGCCAACCTGCGCATCAGCAAATCCTTCGGCTTCGGCGATGTGCCTGCGCGCGGCGGCGCGGCCGCCGCATCGCCTCAAGGCGGTGGCGCGCAGACGGGCGGCGCGCCCGCGGGTGGTGGTCGTCGCAACGCCGGAGCAGGTGGCGGCGCTCGGGGCGGGCGCGGCGCGGCTGGCGGAGGAGGTTCCCCCCTCGGTCAGGGCGGTGGCGGCTTGCTCGGCGGGGGCGCGGCAGGTCGCACGGAAAAGCGTTATAATCTAACGCTGTCGGTTGACGTTCAAAACATCTTGAACCGCACGAATCGCGGCGGATTTATCGGCTCGCTGACTTCGCCGTTCTTCGGTCAATCAATCGGCACGGCGGGTGGTTTCGGCGGTGGCGGTGCGGCAGGCAATCGCCGCATCGGGGCGACGCTCAGGTTCAGTTTCTAAACTGCAACGTGAAAAAGAGCGGCAACGAATTAAACGGCTCTGAAAGGCTTTACTTTTTATGCGCATAAGAAATGCACACACGCTATTGTTAGCGTCTCCAATTCTGCTCATCGCTTTAACAATTTCCATAACTGCGCAACAACAACAGCAAGGCGCGCCGCCCGCCTCCGCAGCGTCATCAAGCAGGGGCAAGGTCATCATCACAGCGAACAGCACACCGCAGGAACTTGCGCGGGCGGCGTTTGAAGCGCACGGTGGCGATAAGTTTCGCTCCTTGCAAAACATCGTGCTGCTGGGTTCGGTTGACGTTTATTCGTCAACTCTGCCGACGACGCTTTCGGGCAAGTTTGCGATGATCACAGCGGGCGAGCGTTATCGCTTGGAGGTGCAAGTGCCGGGCGCGCCGCTCATCCGGCAGATCTTCGACGGGCAGCAAGCTTACAGTTCGATTCCCCGCGCGGAGATTCCGCCGCCGAGCAAGTTCGGTTTCTTCGTGCTCAATAACTACGACCGGACGGGCTACGCCGTGACCGCTTTGCCCGATAAAAAGAAGCAGCGCGCCTTCCGCATCACCGACCCGGAAGGTAACGCGACCGATTTCTACATAGACGCGACGACCGGGCGCGTGATGGGCTACTTGTACAAATTCAGAAACCTCAGCTTCGGGTTCGAGAATAAGAGCTTCAAAGAGATCGACGGCGTGGTCTTGCCCACCGCCTTCTCGCAAAAACTCGAACTCGCCGGGAACGCATACTACGTCGAGATGAAGGCGAAGGACGTAAAGGTGAATCAGGCGCTCGACGCGGACGTATTTGCGATTCCCGCACAATAACGTAAGCAAAAAGCGAAAGGCAAAAGTGCGGTGGAAACCTTCCGCACTTTTGCCTTTTGATTTCAACTTTCGGTTTTATTAGACGGTCAAAATCTCGCCTTCTTTAGTCTTCGCCAAGTCGTCTATTTTGCCGACGACTGAGTTCGTCAGTTTTTGAATCTCGTCGAGTCCGTCGCGCTCTTCGTCTTCCGAGATCGCTTTCTCCTTCAACTGCTTTTTCAATTTGTCGTTCGCGTCGCGGCGAATGTTGCGCACGGCCGTGCGGTGCTCTTCCGCGAACTCATGCACTTGCTTGGCGAGTTGTTTGCGCCGTTCTTCGGTTAAAGCGGGCACTGGCACGCGCACCATCTTGCCGTCGGTTGAAGGGTTGAGTCCGAGATCGGCGGTGCGGATCGCACGCTCAATCGCCCCTGTGTGCGAGCCGTCCCACGGCTGCACGGTGAGCATCTGCGATTCGGCGACGTGCACGGACGCAAGCTGATTGAGCGGCGTCGGCGTCCCGAAGTAATCAACCATGACGGAATCAAGCAAACTCACCGCCGCGCGACCCGTGCGCACGGACGCGAGCTTGCGCCGGAAGTCTTCCACGGAAGCATCCATGCGCGGGCGAATCTCTTTCACAACATCTTTTGCGCTCATAAAATTCCAGCTCCAAAAGTAAATGGTAAATAGTGAGTGGACAAAAGCAGCTTCTATTTACTAATCATTGTTTCCTATTCACCGTTTATATGCTTGCTTCTCGTACCATACACACGCGCGTGCCGACGTTCATCTCGCCCGTGACAACGCGCATGATGTTGCCCTCTTTGAGCATGTTGAAGACAACGAGTGGCAAGTTATTATCCATGCAGAGCGAAATGGCCGAAGCGTCCATCACCTTCAACTGCCGCTCCAGAACTTCGCGGTACGTGATGCAATCGTAGAGCGTCGCCGTTTCATCTTTCACGGGATCGGCCGAGTAGATGCCCTCGACCTTCGTCGCCTTTAAGATCACGTCCGCTTTGATCTCAAGCGCGCGCAGGGCGGCAGCCGAGTCGGTCGTGAAATATGGGTTGCCCGTGCCCGCAGCGAAAATGACGACGCGCCCTTTCTCCAAATGCCTGATCGCGCGGCGGCGGATGAACGGCTCCGCGACTTCCGGGATGTCAATCGCCGACAACACGCGCGTGAACACGCCGTACTTCTCAAGCGCGTCTTGCAACACGACGGCGTTCATCACCGTCGCCAGCATCCCGATGTAATCGGCGGACGAACGATCCATGCCGCCCGCGCTTTTCGAGACGCCGCGAAAGATGTTGCCGCCGCCGACGACGATGGCGATCTCGACTCCTTTATCGCGCACCGCTTTAACTTCACCCGCGACGCGGCTCGCCACGTTCACGTCAACGCCGTAGCCCAAACCTCCCATCAACGCTTCGCCGGAGAGCTTGAGGAGAATGCGGCGGTAGACAGGCGCGCCCGTTTCGCTTCGTTGCGGTTCAACTTGAGACATCGGAGTGTGTTCTCTCGCTTACTGATTGCCGCCCGCTAAAGCCGCCACTTCGCCGCCGAAATCCTCGTCGCGCTTCTGGATGCCTTCGCCCATTTTATAGCGCGAGAAGCGGCGGATGGTGATGCGCTCGCCCGTCGCGGCGATCTTCTCGGTCAAAAGCTCGTTGATGCTCTTCGCCGGGTCTTTGACGAACGGCTGATCGAGCAGCACGGCTTCTTCGTAAAACTTACCAAGACGCCCTTCGACGATCTTATCAAGCACTTGGTCGGGTTTGTTCGCGTTCTTCGGATCGTTTTTCGCCTGCTCGCGCGCGATCTCTCGTTCCTTGTCGAGAATGTCAGCGGTGATCTCTTCGCGCGTGACGACGCGCGGATCGGCCGCAGCGATGTGCATCGCAATGTCTTTCACGAGTTGTTGAAACTCTTCGGTGCGCGCCACGAAATCCGTCTCGCAGTTGACTTCGACGAGCACGCCGACCTTGCCGCCCATGTGGATGTATGAGCCGACCGCGCCCTCGGCCGCGATGCGCCCCGACTTCTTCCCGGCCGAAGCCATGCCGCGCTTGCGCAAAATCTCAATCGCCTGCTCTTCGTTGCCATTCGCTTCCGTAAGCGCCTTCTTGCAGTCCATCATCCCCGCGCCCGTCTTCTCGCGCAAGGATTTCACCGATGCTGATGTAATCTCCGCCATCTTAAACTTCGTCTCCTCAAAATATTATTAAAAGAAAGCGCAGCCGGGCGGTTTTCTCCGCACCCGAAGGGCTGCGCTTTGGTTGCCGAAAGGCAAAATAAAAATACTATTAGCTTGCGACGCTGACTGACTCCGCGCCTTTCTCTTGTTCAGGAGAGCTTTGCGGGTCTTTCCCGGCTGTGCCCGTTCCGCCGTCTGCGCCGTCAACGGGCGCGCCCGTGCCCGTCTGCGGGTGGTCGCCGATTGAATCAGGCTGCTGTCCCGTCTTGCCGAAACCTTGATTGCCCGCAACAGAGGTTTGCGTCTCCGCCGAAGGCGCGCTCGCTCCCATATCCGTGTACACCTCGGATTCACGACCGGGATCGCGCCGCGTCGTAACGCTCGACGTGCCATCGCCGCTCGCGCTTGACTGCTTGACGCCAATGCTTCCGCCCGTCGCTGCTTCGTCGCCCGCCTCCTGATCAAACGCCGCCTCTTCGTCTTCTTCAGATTTACCGATCATCTGTTGACCTTCGATCACGGCGTCGGCGATGCGCGCAGCGAAAAGCCGGACAGCGCGCAGGGCGTCGTCGTTGCCGGGGATCACGTGATCAATTCCTTCCGGCGAGCAATTCGTGTCAACGACGGCGATCACGGGAATGCCGAGGCGGTTCGCTTCCGCGACGGCAATCTCCTCTTTGCGCACATCAATGATGAAGAGCGCGTCGGGCAGGCGCGTCATGTTTCTGATGCCCGAAAGATTCTTGTTGAGCGATTCGTGCTCGCGGTCGAGTTCGAGGCGTTCCTTCTTCGTTAGCTTCTCGTAGCGACCGTCTGTCTGCATCGCCTCAAGCTCTTTAAGGCGTTTGATGGATTTCTGCACGGTCTGGAAGTTGGTGAGCAAGCCGCCGAGCCAGCGTTGATTGATGTAGTATTGACCGGCGCGTTCGGCTTCCTCGCGCACGGCGTCTTGCGCCTGCCGCTTGGTGCCGACAAAGAGAATGGTGCGCCCGCGATCTTCGCCCATCAGATTCGAGACGACTTGCAGAGCGTCGCGGAACATGCGCTGCGTTTTTTGGAGATCGATAATGGAGATGCCGTTGCGTTCGCCGAAAATGTATTCCTTCATCTTTGGATTCCAACGCCGCACTTGGTGTCCGAAGTGGACGCCAGCCTCCAGCAATTCTTTCATCGTAACTGAAACCAAAAGAACCTCCTAAACATTGATTGGTTTAATGTACTCGCCGCCGCTTCAGAAGGAGAGAGCAACCAATCGAAGCGGCGACAATGGAATTGAGGGATTTTAGATGTTTGATTGCTGATTTGCGATTTGTAAAGACATAACGCCAAAGTTGATGCGCTGTCTCTTAATCAAAAATCGCAAACCAAAAATCTAAAATTTCAAGACTATCTTTTCGAGAACTGGAAGCGTTTGCGTGCTCCCTTTTGCCCGTACTTCTTGCGCTCTTTGGCGCGCGGGTCGCGCGTGACGAATCCGGCTTGCTTGAGTGCGCTGCGCAAGTCGGCGTTAAACTCGATGAGCGCGCGCGTGATGCCGTGACGAATTGCTCCGGCTTGACCGGCTAACCCGCCGCCCGCAACGTTAACGAGAATGTCGAATTTGTTTCCCGTCTCCGTCAACTGCAACGGTTGTTGAATCACGGTGCGCATCGTTTGATTCGGGAAATACTCTTCAAAGGCTTTGCGGTTGATTTTGATTTCGCCGCCGCCGGGTCGAAGAAAGACGCGCGCTGTCGCCGTTTTGCGTCGTCCCGTTCCGTAGTGTTGATTTTCAGCCACTGTTATTCTTCCTCAAAATTCTTCGTTAACATTTCGCGCTTTAACTTTTTGCCGTCGCGCGCGTCTTTATCTCCAAAGGTTGTGGTTGCTGCGCTGAGTGCGGGTGTTCGGCGTCGGCGTAAACCTTTAACTTTTTCCCCATCGCGCGACCGAGTTTCGATTTCGGCAACATTCCGCGCACGGCGAATTCGATAACGCGCTCTGGATGCTTTGCATATTGATCCTGCACGGAAACCTCGCGCAATCCTCCGGGATACAGCGTGTGGCGGCGATAAACTTTCTGCGTCGCCTTCGATCCCTTGAAGTGCGTGTGACGGGCGTTGATAACGATCACATGATCGCCGGTGTCCATAAAGGGCGTGTATTGCGGATTGTTTTTGCCGGAGAGGACGCGCGCGATCTCGGTCGCCAGACGCCCGACAGGTTGACCTGCCGCGTCCACCACGAACCAACGACGTTTTTCGGCCAGCCCCGTGCCGCTCGGAAAAGATGTGCTCATATGATGACTCTCTTGGATTAAAGCGTTGAAAACGCGAACGAGTAGAATACAAAAGCGCCCGGAAAATTGCAAGTAAAACGCGCGGGCAGGGGAAAAGCGGGTTTGACGCACAAAAGGCTTTCCGGTTGAAACGTTCGGAAAGCCTTTTGTCGTAAACGTAAAGCGTAAACCTTTATGGGGTCGGGCTAGGAGGCGGAGGAGGCGGATTAGTTCCGTCATTGCGCCGCAAGGTCGGCGGCGCGTTATTCGCAGGTTTGGTGTCGTTCGTGTTCGAAGGCTGCGACGTTGAATCGTCCGGCGCGGGTTGGCGACGCTTTAAGGTCGGGCGTCCGGGCGTGCCATCGGTGCCCGGCGCGATGTCTCCGGCGGTCGTGACGCGCGCGTTCGACATGCGGAACAGGCGACCTCTGACGCGCTGAAACTCCGAAGTCGTCATCACGTATTCTTCGCGGTCGGGGAAGCGTGCGATGAGCGCGCGCGCGGTTGCCATGCGGTCGGCCGATTGCGGATGTGTGGTAAAGAGGCGAGCCAGCTTGCCCGGCTTCTTTTTGTTTTGCGCGGCGAGCTTTTCAAACATCGTCGCCATCCCGTTCGGGTCATACCCGGCGGCGTAGAGATACTGCACGCCGAGCCGGTCGGCTTCCGATTCCGCGCCGCGCGTGAATTTCAAGAATCCTAATCCTAGTCCGATGTCAGCGGCCTGCATCAGGATCGGCGGGATGCCGAGAATCATTCCGGCGAGCATTCCGTAGTTGGCGAGTTGCGCTTTCGCCATCTGCTCCATCGTGTGGCGCGCGGCGACGTGCGCGATCTCGTGCGCCATCACGCCCGCGAGTTCCGATTCGTTGTCGGCCATCAAGATCAAACCTTTGTTGACGTAGAAGAACCCGCCCGGCAAAGCGAAAGCGTTCGGCTCGTCCGTGTCAACGACCTTAATCGTAAACGGCACTTTCGCGTCTGAATGAAGCACGATGTTCTGCCCGACGCGGTTGACGTATTCGGTGATTACGGGGTCTTCGACGAGCTTTACCTGCTTATCAACTTCCGCCGCAATCTGCCGCCCCATGGCGATCTCTTTTTGCAGCGAGCCGCTCATGCTGGCGATAATGCCGCTATTGATTTTGCGTCGCCCGATCTGCGAAGGGTCTTCGTTGGTGGAAAGCGTGCGGTTGCCGTTTTTCGTTGTCGGCTGCGGTGTGGTCGCAGTTTGCGGTTTGGTTTTTTGAGTTTGCCGGGTTTGTCGTTGCTGCGCACGGCGCGGCGCACCGAACGCCGTCAAGGTGCTTAAAGATAAACTCGCAACCAGCGCGGCCGTGACGCCAGCGCGGGAGAGTAACTTAAACATAAACGTGATCTCCAGAAATGCTAAAATTCATTTTTCCCATAAAGTTTTGAAAAATGCCAAACGCCCTCGATAAGGCGACGACTCCGCCGATCCTGCCTACTGACGCAAAATTTATGATGCCGACGCGCATCGCCGAGTTGCGCCGCTTTTTCTCCGAAAATTCAAAAGCATTGTCATCGCAAACCGCCTTTGCCGCAAACGATTCTTTTATAGAAAGCCTGACGGGAGCGGCCGTGAATAAAAAAGCGTTATTGCGCGGCTTTTCTTTCCCGTGCTACAGTCGGCCAGTGTCTCTTGCCTTCACGTAAAACTTGAGTCCATCCTGTCTTGCATCCGCACTGAAAAATGAAACGCGCTCAAGGGAAGATCAAAGATTTTGTCGAATTAGGGCAGTACGACGAACTACGGAACGCGGCGGCCGACCCTCGTCGCGCGCTTGCCGCTTACCGCTTCACCGACGTTACATCCGATCTCCTCGCGCGCTGGCTCGACGCGCTTGCCGATCTCCCGCGCGGGCGAGGTGCGGCGCGGGCGCTGGCGGGTGTGCGCGGCGTCGGCAAAAGTCATTTCCTTGCGGCCTTCGGTGCCCTCGCCGCTTACCCGGAACTGCGCTCCACGGTCGTTGACGCGCACGTAGCGACGAGCGCGCGGCGTTTGATGGCGCGCCGCGCCCAAGTCGCCCGCGTTGAGCGCGGCACGGCTGAGACGCTCGAAGAGGAACTCGCCGCCGCTTTATCAAATTTGCTTAACACAGATGACGCGAGCGCGCAGGCGGCGTTGCAAGACCCGAAGTCCGCGCTCGCACTCGCCGCTTCGCGCCTTCACGATGCCCCGCTCGTGCTCATCATTGACACGGCTTTCGGCCGCCCCGCGCGCGTCGAACGCAATGACGGCCCAATGATTTCTGCTTTAGCGGAAGTCGCGCAAAACTCGAACGTCTTCGTCGCCCTCGCCCTCGACGATGACATCGCGGGCGCGGAAGGCGCGAACGCCGCGCTGACCAGAAGTTTTCAGATTGATTACCTCGACCCGGAACACCTCTACCGCGTCGCCGATTCTTACGTGCTGCGCAAAACTCCGCAAGGTCGCCAAGCTTTGCACGAGATGTATCTCAACCTGCGCGGCGCGCTCGCGGCCTTCAACTGGAGCGAACCGCGTTTCGTCGCGCTCTACCCCTTGCATCCCTTGATCGCGGACGTGACGGCGGCCGTGCGTCTCTATGCTCCGCAATTTGCTTTCCTGCCGTTTGCCGCTGAAGCGAGCTTGCGCGCGGCGACGCGCCCGGCGCTTTCGCTCGTGTTGCTCGACGAAGTGTTTGATCGCGTTGAGCGTGAGTTGCGCGAAGCGGAAAACTTGAAGGCCGCCTTCGACACTTACGATCATCTGGCGACGAAGGCGATTGCGCAATTTCCGGTGATGCAGCGTCTGGAAGCCAAACTGCTCCTCAAAGCTTTGTTCATTCTATCGCTTGACGAGCGCGGCGCGACGGCGAAAGAGTTGTGCGGCGCGATGCTTTTCAGCGACGAGGCGGCGCCCGCCGGTGATGCGCTTAAGCGGGTCGGGGGGGTGTTGGATAGTCTCTCATCGGCCGCGCCGCAAGGAACATTGAAGGTTAAAGTCGAGGCGGGCGAATCGCGTTACCGTCTGCAAATCGCTCCCTCGGCGGAATTTGAAAACCGTCTGGCGGCGACCGTTGAGGCGCTTCGCGGCGGAATAGCTCCGCCCATCGAATTGTTGCAAGGGGCGGCGCACACGCGCTTCGAGGATTGGCCTTTCATTCCTGAATCAGGCGAGCGAGCTGCGGTTGATCTCTACGTCACATGGCGCGGGCAGAATCGTCGCGGGCGCATCGTTGAGAAACGCGGCGACGATGTTTTTGATCAATCACCTTCCGTCCAGTCGGCTCGCTACGATTGGGAAGTTTTGATTTCCAACGAATCTGCTTCCGTCCCTAACACGACGCCGAACGAGCAATCGGACGGAGGTCAACCGGGTGTCACAGTAAAACTCGAATGGCGGCCCGCGCGGCTCACTGGGGAGGAAATTGAGATTCTCTACCGCCTCGCCGCCCTGCGCACGGATGCCGCGTTGACGCTTGATTTCGGAGAGCGTGCCCACGCCCTCGCCGCTTCGCTCGCCACGCAAGTCGAGCGCGTCTGGACGCGCCTCTACATTGACGACGCGACACTACACCACGCCGACGGAGAAGTTATCCGTTGGACGGACGACGCGCGCTCCGCCCCGACGCTCGCCCACGCGCTCGGACGCCTGCTCGCGCCGTTCTTTGAAGCGCGTTACCCGCAGCACCCGCAGTTCAAGGAAACGCTCGGCGAAAGAGAAGTCGCGCGTTTGATCGTGGCTTTCTTCGGCGGCTCAAACACGGCCGACGCGCAGGTGCAACAACTCGCCGAAACTTTCGCCGCGCCGCTCGGTCTCGCGTCATGGCGCGGCGGCGCGTTCGCGCCCGAAACTGGCGACCGCCTTTTCGCGCTCCCGTGGAGCAAAGAGGCGCTCGATGCGGCTGACGCTGCCAATGGCGAAGCCGTACCGCTCGCAGAGATTGATCGTAAATTGCAAAGCGCGCCGTTCGGTTTCGGACGCGAAGCGCAACACCTCTTGCTCGCCGCCTTAGTCGCCAATCGCCGCATCGAGTTGGCGACCGCAAGCGGCGACCGCATCAGCCGTCGCACGCTCGGTCAAGGCATTCGTTGGGAAGATGTCGCCGGAATTTGTCGCTCGGCGGCGATCTTACACACAGCCGAAGAACTCGGACGCTGGGCGAGTTTGCTCACTGCCGACGAAACACACGGATCGCTTGCTGACCCTGAACGACGCGAAGAGGTGCGCCGCTGCCTCACCGTGTGGCTCGCCGCGTGGGGCGAGGAACGCCTCCTCGAACGCTTCGAGCGTCTCCCCGACGAAGCCTTGACGACGCGCGCGTGGAGCGTGGCGGCGACGGTGCGCAAAAGCTTCGGCGCGTCGGCTGAAGCCGTCGAAGCGACGCTTGAGGGCGACATCCCGCTCGAAGAAGGATTGCAGCGCGTCGCCGATGCCTTCGCCGACTCGGTTGAGGCTTTCGCGCGCAGTTCCGACTCGCTCGACGAGCTTAGAAGGTTCACCGAAGCGTTTGCGCTGCGCGAGAGCGTGCGCGCGTACATCGCCGAAGCCGAACCGACTTCCGTGGACGAAATCGAAAGTCTGCGCCGCGAGTTGCAGTCCGTGGCTGCTGATTCACATAACCTGTTTGACGAAGAAGGAACGCGACGCTTCAATTCCTTGTGGCGTGAATTTCACGGGCGTTACGTTGAGCACTACGCGAACGCGCACGAGCGGTCGGTCGGCGCGAGTCGGAATCGAGAAGCGATCAATAAACTTCTGCGCGGCGAAAATTGGCGCGAGTTCGAGCGCCTCTCAACGCTCTCCGTTTTTAACACTCAATACTGGCGGCAAGCGCAAACCTTGCTGGGCGAATGGCGCGAAGCGGAATGCCGCCTCGACGTGCGCCGTTTACTGGTGAAGCGCGCACGGTGCGCGTGCGCGTTTCGCTTATCGCATGGGGAGGGCACCGAGCCTGCGCTCCGAGATTTTGAAGAGACGCTCGAACGTGGGCGCGAAGCTTACCGCCGCACGCTTTCGCTGCTTGGCAAGCATCTCGTCGAAGTCCTTGAGACGCTCGCGCAAAGAAGCGACGACGCGATTGATGCGGAAGCGGCGCGCTCACTCGTCGGGCGTTTTGCGGGAGGAAAAGTTGAGACGCGCTTCACGCAGGGCGAAGTGCGAATCATCAATCAAGCGTTGCAACTCGCGGACACCGCTTCGCCGGTGCGCGTCTCGCTTGGGGTTGTTGATTATGGATTGCTCACGCGTGCCGAACTCAACGCGCGCGTTAAAGAGTGGCTTGATGATCTGCCGGACTACGGAGAGTTTGTCGAAATCGTCAGCGGCGACAATGAAAGCATGAACGAAGTCGCGTGAGCAAAAAAGAGAAGACAAACTCCTCCGCAGCCGCAACACTAACAGCGAAGCCGACAGTCGCCATCGTCGGCGCAGGGCGACTTGGCACGGCGCTCGCCCGTGCGCTCGTCTCACGCGGTTACACGATCACCGCGATGGTCGCGCGCCGCCTGCGAAGTGCGCGGGCGATGGTTGAAATAGCAGGCGCGCACTCAGCGCAAGCTTTGAATTCAACGAAACTCAACCTGTTGCCCCCGACCGACCTCATCTTTATCACCACACCCGACGACCTGATCGCTCCGACAGCAGTGCGTCTCAGTAAGATTGCTTCAAACAAGCGTTCCGTCGCGCTACACATGAGCGGCGCGCTCTCTTCGGCGGAGCTGATCTCTCTGCGTAAACGCGGATGCGCGGTCGGATCACTTCACCCGCTCATCGCCGTCAGCGATCCGGTGAGCGGCGCGGAGAATTTGCGCGGCGCGTTCTTCTCCGTGGAGGGCGACCGCCGCGCAGTGAACGCGGCGCGCGGCATTGTCCGCGATCTTGAAGGCGAAACTTTCTCGATCAACTCTGCCAATAAAGCTCTCTACCACGCATCGGCCGTCGTCGCTTCCGGCCACACCGTCGCGCTCTTCGACGTTGCCATCGAGTTGCTCGCGCGTTGCGGCTTAAGCGAAAGCGAAGCGCGCCGCGCCTTGCTGCCGTTGCTTCGCACGACGCTTGAGAATCTACTTGCGGAGGAGCCTGCGCGCGCGCTCACCGGAACTTTCGCCCGCGCCGACGCCGCCACCGTCCGCCGACATCTCGCCGCGCTCAAAAAACAATCAATCGTCGGCGCGCTCGAACTCTACGCCTTACTCGGAAAACGCTCGTTACGATTGGCGGCACTACAAGGCGCAGCTGAAAAAGTTTTGCGCGAAGTCGAAGTTTTGCTTAACGGAATCGAAAAGCCCGGATGAAAGTCAACCGGCAATCAACGTGATGTTGAAAACATTACGGCCGCGCCCTTTCTCATCCAAGCTTTTCAGCGTGATGCCGCGAGTATTTCATCCACAACCTTCCGCGCGTCGCCGAAAAGCATGAGTGTGTTGTCGCGGTAGAAGAGGGGATTATCAACGCCCGCGTAGCCGCTTGCCATGCTGCGCTTCATCACGACGATTGTCCGCGCTTCCCAGACTCGCAGCACGGGCATCCCCGCAATCGGGCTGGTCGGGTCTTCCATCGCGCTCGGATTGACGATGTCGTTTGCGCCAATCACAAGCACAAGGTCGGCGTCCTTCAGCCGGTCGTTGATCTCTTCCATCTCGAAAACAATGTCGTAGGGAATGTTGGCTTCGGCGAGCAGCACGTTCATGTGACCGGGCAGGCGACCCGCCACCGGATGGATAGCGAAGCGCACGTCAACGTCGCGCTCGCGCAAAAGGCGCACAACCTCCGCCAGTGCGTGCTGCGCCTGCGCCACCGCGAGGCCGTAGCCCGGCACGATCACGACCTTTCTCGCCTCGCGCAACAGGTCGGCTGCCCCCGCCGCATCAACGGAATGCACTTCCGCGCCCGCCGGGAGCGCGCCCGTCGCCGGAGCCGCGCCGACTTCAGTTCCGAATCCGCCAAGCATCACATTGACGAACGAACGATTCATTCCGCGACACATGATGTAGCTGAGGATCGCGCCGCTACTGCCGACGAGCGCGCCCGTGATGATCAAGAGATCGTTGCTCAACATGAAACCGGCCGCTGCCGCCGCCCAACCTGAGTAACTGTTCAGCATCGAAACCACGACCGGCATATCTGCACCGCCGATGGCAAGCACGAAGTGCGCGCCTAAGATGCACGTCACAATTGTCGCCGCGATGAGCGCGGTCTGCCCATCGGTTCCGGGCGAACGGAAGAACCAGACGCCGAGCGCGACGGTGAGAATTAACAATGCAAGATTGATCAGATGCCGACCCGGTAAGAGCAGCGGGCGACCCGAAAGCGTTCCCTGAAGTTTTCCGAAGGCGACGATTGAACCCGTAAAAGTTACCGCCCCGATGCACACGCCGATGAAGATTTCCACAAGGTGAATCGCGGCTTCGCCTTCGTTCATCTGCCGATGGTGTCCAAGATAAGTGGCGATTCCGACGAGCACCGCCGCCGCCCCGACGAAGCTATGAAGTATGGCGACCATCTGCGGCATCGCCGTCATCTGCACGCGCCAAGCGAGCAGCGCGCCGATGATCGCTCCCGGAATAAGCGCCGCCGCGAGCACGCCGTAACCGCCGAAGTCCATGCGCGCGGCCGTCGCCACGAGAGCGATGAGCATTCCGAGGATGCCAAACAAATTGCCGCGCCGCGCCGTCCCCTGACGCGATAGCCCTCCGAGGCTAAGGATGAAGAGGGCGCTGGCGGCGATGTAAGCGATGGTTACGAAGCTGTCGAGCACCGGCCTTTTCTTCTCCTCCACCGACTATCTACGGAACATGGCGAGCATTCGGTTGGTCACGAGAAATCCGCCGACGATGTTGATCGCCGCGATCAGCACGGCGACTGCGCCCAAGATCGTCGTTAAGTTATAAGTTGAACCTGTCAACTGCAACATGCCGCCGAGCAGGATGATGCCGCTGATCGCGTTGGTGACACTCATCAGCGGTGTGTGCAGCGCGGGCTTCACGTTCCACACGAGCTGCCAGCCGACGAAGCACGCCAGCATAAAGACCGTGAGGTGTCCGAGCGTCGAAGCCGGAGCGATCAGCCCGACCACAAACAGAAGCGCGCCCGCCACCGCCAGCCACGCCATGTTGATCCCTTCAGCCGCTTCGTGATTCGAGTTCGGCGCGGAGGGCGACATCGCGTTGGCGCGTGTGATTGCGCCATTCTCTTTGGCGACGCCGGGTTCCGGTGGAGGCGGAGGCGTCGGCGGCGGCCACGTCAACTCGCCGTTGTGCAAGACGAGCGCCCCGCGCACAACTTGGTCGTTGAGGTTGATCACGAGTTCATCCCCTGATCGAAGTTCCTCCAGCATCGCCACGAGAGTCGCGCCGTAGAGTTGGCTCGAAAGGGTCGCCATGCGGCTCGGCAAATCCGTGTAGCCGATGATCGTCACTCCCTTGTGCGTGGCGACTTCGCCCGGTCGCGTCATCGCACAGTTGCCGCCTTGCTCCGCCGCGAGGTCAACGACGACGGAACCGGGCTTCATGCTCTCGACCATGCCGGTAGTGATCAACGTCGGCGCGCGTTTACCGGGTATCAGCGCGGTTGTGATGATAATGTCAACATCCATCGCTTGCGCGGCGAAGAGCGCCATCTCCGCTTGCAGGAAAGCGTTGCTCATCTCCTTCGCATATCCGCCCGTGCCCTCGCCCTCTTCGGCGACGTTGAGTTCAAGAAACTCCGCGCCCATGCTGCGCACCTGATCGCGCGTCGCAGAGCGCGGATCGAACGCTTTGACAATCGCGCCCAAAGCGCGCGCCGTCCCGATGGCTGATAAACCCGCGACGCCCGCGCCGATAACCAACACTTTCGCGGGATCGATCCTCCCGGCGGCCGTTATCTGTCCGGCGAAGAATCTCGGAAAGTGGTTCGCCGCTTCGACGACAGCGCGGTAACCAGCGATGTTCGCCATCGCGCTCAACGTATCCATCTTCTGCGCGCGCGTGATGCGTGGAACGCAGTCCATCGCCAACACGGTCGCGCGGCGCGCTGCGAGACGGGAGAGCAATTCTCGGTTTTGCGCAGGCCAGATAAATCCGATCAATCGTCCGCCTTCGGGCAGCAATTCTGCTTCGTGCACGCCGAGCGTCGGGTGCTCTTCCGGCGGCCGCACCTTCAGCACAACAGAGGCTTCCGCCCAGAGTCGTCTAGCGTCCTCAACAATCGTCGCGCCCGCCTCGCGGTACACCGCGTCGGAACAATCAATTCTGTCGCCCGCGCCCGTCTCGACCGCGACCTCGAAGCCGAGTTTGCAAAGGCGAATCACCGTCTGCGGCGTGACCGCCACGCGCCGCTCGTTCGGATGTATCTCTCGCGGAATTCCGATTCTGATCATACGCCTCTCCGTGTGCACTCTCCGTCCGCGTTTAATGTGTGCGCGGGCGAGAAACTCAAAGTCGTAAGTCGGCTGAAATAAGGTAACGCGCTAAAATTTCATCGGAAAGGTTGCCGCACTTTAGGTCGCCTGTGCTTCACGCGACGTTCGCGGAAGCTGATATTACATCAAGACTCTTAGCTTCTGTAAACTTGCGGTGAAAGATAGTTTTGAGGGAAGGGATGCCTCGCTCGTTATGCGAAGCTAAGAATTTGTTGGTGACGACAAAGCGTTAGACGGCGGCAGCGCGGAGCGATTGCGCGATGAGGGGCACGATGCGACGCGGCACGGCGATGGCGTCTTTGATGTGACGCGCGTTGGTGAAATGTCCGGCGACGTAGATGCCGCGCACGTTCGTTTCAAAAGTTTCCTGATCGTAGACGGGCACATCGCAGCCGCGCTCCGAACGCACGATCTCAACTCCCGCTTGACGGAGCAACATGAGATCGGCGTCGCTGCCGATCAAAATAAAAACGGCATCGTTGGGAAGCAGGAGACGCGCCTCTTCTTCCGTTTCGATTCTCACCTCGCGCTCGGTGATCTCCTCGATGCGTTTGAAGAGAACGATTTGTAAACGATTCTCCTTAATCTCTCTTTCGAGCGGCGTGCGCACCCAAGCTTTGATCGCGCCCGCCTTCGGATCGCGGTTCTCCCAGTCGCTAGGCCAGATGGCAAGCGTCGTGCGCGCCCCACCTTCGGCGAGAAAAAGCGCTGCTTCGGCCGCACTGTTGCCGCCGCCGATAACCAGAGCATCCTTACGCACAAAGGGAAACGGTTCGACGAAGCGGTGTTGAACTTTCGGTAAATCCTCTCCGGGTACGTTCAAGCGGCGCAGGCGACTCATCGCGCCGACAGCGACGAGCACGCGCATCGCGCGATACTGTGACCGCGTCGTGCGAACAGAGAAGCTTTCACCGTCGTCGTGTTTTAATTCAAGGGCTTCTTCTTCCGTGTTGATGCGTAAATTCTGTTCGAGGATGAACCGGACGTAGTGTGCGAGCAATTCTTCGCGCGTCGGTTTATCGCGCGCAAGTTCGAGCGTTCCGGGTAGCATCTCCAGTTCGTCCGGCGTGGAAAAGACGGGGAGGCCGACCGGGTAGTTGTAGATCGTGTGAGCGAGTAGTCCGCGCTCGATGACAAGGTAGTTTAAGCCTTCCACCTTTGCGGCGTAGGCGGCGGAGATTCCGGCGGGTCCGGCGCCGATGATCAGCAGATCGAGTTGCTCGGTGTTTGATCCCATCATCCTTGAAAGTGTTATCGTCTCACGCCGTCGCTTCAAACATCAACTCGCCGCGCGCAACAACGACTGACGCGCCGCCGACGCGCACCTCGTCGACTTGCCCGCGCGTCCCGTGAACTTCAACCTCGATGCGGCTCGGACGTTTGATGAAGTCGCCTTGCTCAATTGTAAAGTGAAACGCCCCGTCTCTTTTCGCCCGTTCTTCAAGCAAGCCGTGATGCACTAGATAGCCGCCGAGCACGCCAGCCGCGCTGCCCGTCGCCGGGTCTTCGACGATGCCGAACGCGGGCGCGAACATGCGCGTATGAATCTCTGAATCCTTCTCCAAAGTTTCGCCTGTGTAAAGCGAAACCTCGCCGCCTAAATTTTTCGGCAGTTCGTCTAACTTCGCTTCGTTCGCGCGACAGTTTTTCAAAACTTCGAGCGAGCGCACCGGAACGATCAAAAAATTAACTCCCGTCCCGGCGACTTGGACGGGCGCGCCGGTGGCGTAATCCTCAACGGTGAAGTTGAACGCTTCGGCAATCGTCCGCCGCAAGTTTTCCTCTGTAATCGTTTCGCTGATCGTGAATGCGCCTTGCGTCATCGTGACCTTCAAAGGGTTGCCGTCCGCAAATTCGATTTCGACGGGCAGCACGCCAACGCCCAATTCGTGTTCGATGCAGGTCAGATTTGTTCCATCTTCAGGAAGCGGGACGACGCCTTCGCGCGCGAGCAAGTTCCACGCGCCGACGACCGGATGACCCGCGAGCGGCAACTCGCTTGTCGGAGTAAAAATACGCAGACGGCGCAACGCGCGCGGATCATTTGAAGGAAGCACAAAAACCGTCTCCGATAAATTCATCTCGCGCGCGATCTTTTGCATCTCTTCGTCCGTCAAACCTTCCGCTTCGGGAAAGACGGCGAGCGGGTTGCCCTTGAAGGCTTCGCGGGTGAAAACATCGAGTTGCGCGAAACGGTAGCGACGCACCATGAATTAACGAACCTCGTTTCCTTGCGGCTTAAACCTGAAGATAGCAATTTTATCCAGCGCGCCGGATCAAGCACGGGTTTGCTTCAATCTCGAATCGCTCGTTATAATGCACCGGATTGAAGCCACGCACAACGGAAGCACACGGAAGAAAGTTTCGCGTCCTCGAACTCGGTGCAGGTCGTGATCGCTTGCGGGCTTGACAAGGAATTCTTCGGCGGGAGTTAACACGAAGTGAGCACTTTGGAAGCGGCCTGTTTTAGCTCGCCGGAAGAAGCGGGACTCGAAGTCGAGCGCCTCGCTTTTGATTCTATCCCGCACGCCTCGCGCCTGTTTCTCGATTACCTGCGCGACCCCGCCGCGCTCCGCAAATTTTATCCGAACACCGTGCGATTCCACCACGAACTCGCCGCGCGCGCCCCCGAAACCCTGCTCCGCTACGAAACTGATCGCACCTCTCTGTGCGACGCGCTCCGCGACATGAATGAAGGGTGGGGGGCGACGCCTGAGACGCTGACGAATGTCGAACGGCTGCGCGCAACCGACTCCGTCGCCGTCGTCTCCGGCCAGCAGATCGGACTTTTTACAGGGCCGCTCTACACGATCTACAAAGCGTTGTCGGCTGTCAAACTCGCCAAGTGTCTGACGAGTCGCGGCACGGAGTCCGTCCCCATCTTCTGGCTGGCGACGGAAGATCATGATTGGAAGGAAGTACAAGCAGCGGAGTTTATCGCGTGCGACGGGCGGCTGGCGAAGGCGAGCGTCGCCAATGAAATGCACACCGGAGGGATGCCGGTCGGAGAGGTTGTGATTGACGATTCGATCAACGAAACCATTACGCGCACGCTCGACGTGCTGCCGACGACCGAGTTTTCGCCCGAACTGAAAGAGACGCTCACTGACGCTTACCTTCCGGGCAGAACCTACACCGACGCTTTCGCCCGCACCTTGAATTATCTGATGGGACGCTACGGCCTCGTCTTGCTCGATCCGCTCGACGCGCGTTTGAAACGTCTCGCCGCTCCGCTTTACGTTCGCGCCGCGCGCCGCGCGCCCGAATTAGCCCGCGCGCTTTATGAGCGCAGCCGCGAGTTGGAAGCGTCCGGCTACCACGCGCAGGTCTTTGCCTCCGAAGATACGTTTCCAGTTTTCCTACACGTTGACGGTGCGCGCCGCGCGCTCGCCCGCACAAAAGAGGGACGCTACCGCGCGAAAGGCGATGGGCGCAAGGAATATACCGCCGAAGAATTGGCGGACTTAGCGGCAGTTGAGCCACAGCGTTTCAGCCCGAATGTGACGTTGCGCGCCGTCGTACAAGATTATCTGCTTCCGACCGTTGCCTACCTCGGCGGCGCGGCCGAGATCGCCTACTTTGCGCAAACGTCGGAAGTTTATCGCGTGCTCGAACGCCCTGCGACGCCGATCCTGCATCGCGCGAGTTTATCAATCGTCGAGCGGCGCACGCGGCGCACGCTTCAGCGTTACAATCTTCACCTGCGCGACTTCTTCGCCGGTTACGACGCCGTGACGCGCCGCGTCGTCGAAGAACATCTCGGCGCGGAAGCGGCGCGCCTTTTTGACGACACGGAAAAGTCGGTGCAATCTCAACTCGATTCTTTGGAAAACGGATTGCAAAATTTCGACCCGACCCTCGCTGACGCGCTCGCCACCACGAAGCGCAAAGTCAATCACCAACTCGAAGCTTTGCGCAGCCGCTTTCACCGCGCGCAGATGAGCCGCAACCGCGCCGCCCATCGCCAACTCGAACGCGCCTTCACCGCTCTCTACCCCGAAAAGAATCTGCAAGAACGACGCATCAATATCACGTCTCTCTTTGCCCGTCATGGTCGCTACGTGATTGATTGGATACACGACGCCATTGATCTCGGCACGACGGATCACGAGATCGTTTATTTGTAGCTTATGTCCAAAATCCGCGTTCTCTCCGATCACGTCGCTAATCAGATCGCCGCCGGTGAAGTGGTCGAGCGTCCGGCTTCGGTCGCTAAAGAGTTGATCGAGAATTCGATTGATGCTGGCGCGCGACGTATTCAAATTGAGACTGAAGCGGGCGGAAGAAGATTGCTGCGCGCGATGGACGACGGTTGCGGGATGACGCGCGACGATGCGGTGCTCGCCTTCGAGCGCCACGCGACATCGAAGATAAATCGCGTCGAAGACTTAAATTCAATTAACACGCTCGGCTTTCGCGGCGAGGCGCTCGCCTCCATCGCGTCGGTTGCGCGCGTCGAACTCGTTACGCATGAAGGCGGCGACGAAGCGGAAGGGACGAGCGTTCTTATCGAAGGCGGGCGGATGCGCGATGTGCTTCCAGCGGCGCGCGCGCGAGGGACGACGATCACGGTGCGCGATCTCTTCTTCAACGTGCCCGCGCGCCGCAAATTCTTGCGCTCCGAAGCAACTGAAAATTATCACCTGACGAATCTTGCCACGCACTATGCGCTGGCGCATCCTGAAATCGAATTCCTGCTCACGTCGAACGGCCGCGAAGTGTTGCGCGCCTCACCTGCGCGCGATTTGCGCGAGCGCGCTTACCAGATTTTCGGGGCGGAGTTTGTCGAAAATCTACTTGAAGTAACGGGCGGTCACAAAGAGGTGGCGCGGGCGCGTGGCTTCGTCTCCGCCCCGCGCGAGCGGCGCACGTCGCGCGACGCGCAATATATGTTCGTCAACGGCCGCTTTGTGCGCGACAAGCTTGTGAGCCGCGCTCTCTCGGAAGCTTATCGGTCGGTTCTGCCGCACGGCGTTTATCCGGCGGCGCTGCTGTTCCTCGACGTGCCGCTCGAAGAGGTTGATGTCAACGTGCATCCGGCGAAAACGGAAGTGCGCTTTCGTCGCGCGGCGGCAATCGCCGATGTGGTACGCGAAGCGGTGCGCCGCGCTCTTGCGAGCAGCGGCTACGTGCGCGAGCAGGCGGATTACGACGAACCCGAAACAAGTTTCGGCGCAAGAGACAACGAAAAGTTTTTCGCAACCGCCGGGCGAAGCGTTTCGCCCCTCGATTCTTCGGCGGAAGAGTCGGCTGATAATTCCGCGAACTTTGTCGCCGCCGATTCCGAAAGCAACGGCGGGCGAAAAGGTGAATGGGTTGAAACTGAAGCGAAGGATTACGGCGCGTCGCAACAGGAGCGAATCGAGTTTCATTTTCCTTCCGCGCCGGAAGATGAGCGGAGGTTAATAGACGAAAAATCTTTGGCTGCATCTTCTGCGCCCGGCGCGCTCACGCGCAACGCGCAACAAGTCTCGACGAACGAATCGGACAACGAGGCGAATTCGACAGAAGGAACAAATCATGCTTCGTCTCAGTTGGCCGCGCCATCACAATATCAGCCGCCGCGATCATCGTCGCAGCAACATGATGAAGCGGTTGAGCGCAAGTTGCCGCCGCTCGTCTCCGCCATCAATCTTGTGCGCGAAGCGAAATTGGAATCGCTCACGAGGAACATCCGCCCGCTCGGTCAACTCGAAGAGAGTTTCATCGTCGCTACAGACGCGGAAGGTTTGCTGCTCATCGATCAGCACGTCGCGCACGAGCGCATCCTGTTCGATAAATACAATCGCACGGAAGCGTCGCGTGTGGCGGAATCGCAGAATCTTCTTCTGCCGAAGACTTTCGATCTTACACCAGCGCAAGCAGCCGCGTTCGAGATGGTCGTTGGCGAACTTGAAACTTACGGCTTCGGGTTGATGCGCTTGTCCGGTCGGACGGTGGCGATCAAAGCAGTGCCAGCGGATTTGCCCGCATCGGAAGCGAAGAATCTGCTCGCCGAAGTTTTAGACACGATTGACGCTGAAAAGCGCGGGGCGGCGCGCGTCAACCTGCGAGAACGCATCGCCGCATCGCTCGCCTGTCGCGCCGCGATCAAGATCAACATGCCGCTCACGATGGAGAAGATGTTGTGGCTCATTGACCGCCTGCTTACCACGTCTTCGCCGACCACCTGCCCGCACGGTCGCCCCGTCGTGCTGCGCCTCTCGACGCGCGACATCGAAAAAGGTTTTCATCGAACTTAAACGGAAATCATGCTCAATGAATGGGGCGCGAACGAAACGCACGAGTACGTCGTCGTGCGACTTGAAAACGAGTACTTCGCTTTCGACATGAGGGACACGGCCGAGATTTTCGCATAAACCGAGCCGGTGCGGATGCCACGCGCGCCAAAGTTTCTAGTCGGCGTTGTGGACGTGAGAGGTCACATGCTGCCCGTCGTTGACTTGCGTCGGCGCGCCGGGGTGAATGCTGCGGCGCGCCCCGCGCACATCATCGCGGTGCGTCTTGGTAAGCGTTTCATCGGCGCGGCCGTTGATGAGGTGTGCGACGTTTATGCGGCTGACGCGAACGCGGTGGGCGACATTGCGATGCTCGAACTCGATCCGCAATTCGTTCGATGCGCACTGCGTTGGGGACAACGCCTTGTGCCGCTGATGTAGATCGCTTGTGGTACTTCTTAATGTAAACGGACTAATGCGGCATGTAATAGTGAGACACACCTTGTCGCATTGAATGTTGTGGAGTTGTGCTGATTCTTGTGTGTCTTAATTTCGACTAAGCGGAGTTTTGGAAACTGACTTACCTTAGCAATTTAATATAAGTACATCCGAACCTCCTGTGGATGACTAGCGCGGCGATGCGGTGCGGCACTCGCCGCTTCTTTCGTTTTAGCGTTTGTCTGCATAGCGAAAAAGAAGCGCGGGACTGTTAAAGCCCCGCGCTTCTTTTCATTGAAATTGCAGTAAGGTTTACTTGAATACAACGCCGAAGGAGAAGCGCACGTTGTCTAATCGCCGACCTTCAAAGGTTTCGCTGACGCCGCTGCCGAAATCTATGTCGCGGTTGCGCAGGAAGACGGGGTTGTAGTCAACTTGGAAGGCGCGAATGGAGACGCGGTCGTTCACGCGAACGTCGAGTCCGCCGCCGAGTCCCAAGGCGAAGTTCGTTTGGCTGTCGGTGAAGTCGTCGGGGACGAAGCCGACTTCGCTACCGTCGAAATCACTGCTGAAACGCACTCTGGTGTTGGTGACGCCCGCCATCGCGCGCACGAACGGTTCGACGCGGCTCGCGTTGCGGAATTTAACTTGCGGCCCGGCAAGAAAATTCAACACGCGCGTGCGCGCCTCGAAGTTTGTGCCTTCGATGTTTTCGTTGTCGCTACGCTGGTGGTAAGAGAAATCGCCCGTGATGCCGAAACGCCGGGTGAAGTAGCCGGTGACTGAAGCGTTGACGCCGTTGAGACTCACACGATCATCGAAGAAGCTGCTGTCGAAATCTTCATCAATGCCGTCAAAATCTTCTTGCGAAAGCGTGGTGTCGAATTGCAGGTTTGAGTAGCCGATAAAGAATTCGGCACGGCTGTCATCATCGTTTTGCGCGAAGCCGATGCCCGCACAGCAAACGATCAATAACATTGAAAAAAGCAGTTTACGCATAATGCAACCTTTCCTTTGTGGATGTTGTTGGAATTAAGAGCTTAACGAGGCCTATTGCGGCGAGGCAAAACCCGTTCCTGAGCTGACTTTGTCGTTAGAACGCGGAACTGCACGCTTATAAAGATGAGGCTCAGGGGTTAAAGTTTAACGACGTAAGGATGCCTTTAGTTGCATAAAAGGATGCGCGGAAGTTTCGCGGGGAGCGAAATAAAAATGCCACACGCGACGGGATTTTGTGGCGTTTGGTAAAAATTTTTGAAACTGCGACGTTCAGGTTAGGCACTCGCGCTCAGATTGAGGCGGTCGAGTTTGAGGTAGAGTCCGCGCCGTGTGAGTCCGAGTTCGCGGGCGGCGCGTGAGATGTTGCCGTGGTGACGTTCGAGGGCTTCGGCGATCATGTGCCGTTCGAGTTCGGCAAGCGCGTCGGCGAGCGTCGTACCTGCTGCGGGCAAATTTATCACTTCGGCGTGTGAAGGCGTCGCGGTTTCGTAAGGGGCGACGGGCGTCCCCGTGCGCCGGAGTTCGGGCGAAAGATGATCGGGCGAGATCACGGTCGAATCTTCCGAGCGGGCGACGATGCGTTGAATCTCGTTGCAGAGTTGACGCACGTTGCCGGGCCACGCCGAGACCATAAGCAGGTCAATTGTTTCGGGCGTGAGCGAGATGTCGCGGCGACCAAACTTCGCCGAGTAGTGATTGATGTAGTAATTAACAATCGTCGGAATCTCCGAACGGCGCTCACGCAACGGCGGAACTTGCAGGCGGATGACGTTGAGGCGGTAATACAAATCTTCGCGGAAACGACCCTCGGCAACCATGCGCTCCAAGTCGGAGTTGGTGGCGGCGATAATGCGCACGTCAACTTTGGCAGGGCGTTGCTCGCCGAGCGGTTGAATCTCGCCTTCTTGCAGAAAGCGTAGCAGTTTCGGTTGCACGTCCAAAGGCAGGTCGCCGATTTCGTCGAGAAACAGTGTGCCGCCGGAGGCGGTGCGAATCACTCCAGGCGAGTCGGCGACCGCACCCGTGTATGCGCCGCGCTTGTAGCCGAAAAGATATGCGTCGGAAAGTTCTTTGGGGACGGCCGTGCAGTTAAACGGCACAAAGATTTTCGCGCGTCGAGATGAGATGGCGTGAATGGCGCGGGCGACGAGTTCTTTGCCGGTACCCGATTCTCCCGTGACGAGCACGGTCACGTCGGACGAGCGAATCTTGTGAACCTCTTCGACGAGGCGCGTCATCGCCGGGCTTGAATGAATAAAGCCGGGCATCAGGCTTCCGTCAACGAGCGCGGACGATTCTTGCCCTGCGCCTTTGTTGTTGCGCGCCGCGCCGCGTAAGGCACAAACTTCCAAACCCAGCTCGACGATGCGCAGCAGCGGATCGAGCGTCGCGCCGCCAACGAGCACGGCCGTCGAACGCGGGGCGACGTAGAGGATAGCGGGCGCTACGGTCGCCGGACGCAGACGCGCGGTGAAAGCGTCGAAGTTATTTTCCGTTTGCGCATCGCGCCCCAGCCTCTCGGCGACTCGCGCGGCTTCCGCTTCCGTCATTCCATGCGCAACGACGGAGACGTATTTTTTGTCGTTGTCTAATTCAAAAACGGCGATCTGCGACGCGCCTGTTTCCTGCGAGATGATGGCGGCAAGTTCGCGCAAGAGTAATTCGCGCGAGGCGACGGCTTCCGTCAAACGCAGCATCAGAAGCTGCATCAAGGCCGACGGCTCTTGAATTACATCGGGCGTTTCGCGATCGAGCGCAGCAATCGCTCGTTCGGCTTCAGCGAGTTTGAGTTTCGCTCCGAGTTGGCGGAAGAGGCGCACGGCGAAAGCCAAGTGTTCGGCGGCGCGCTCCGGTTGCGCCAAGGCGCGATAGGAGCGGCCAAGTTCGTAATGTGCGAGCGCGATGCGGTAGCGGTCGCCGCGCGTCTCTGAGACGGACAGGCTGCGACCGAAATGATGAAGCGCGCTCGCCGGATCGGATTGCGCGAGGGCGAGCAGCCCGCGAACGCGACAGGCGTTGTTCGTCAAACCGAGATCGCCTTCGTCAAGCACCGTCTCGTTGCTCACCCAGTGAAGCTCGCTCGCCACTGCTTCCAAGTCGCCTGCGTGCAAGTGAATTTCGGCGAGCAGCAAGCGCGATTCGCAGATCGAAAGACGGCGGCCGATGCTTTCGGCGAGCAGGAAGGAATGGGTCGCCGTCGCTTTAGCCGCTTCGTAATCTTCTTGCGCGAGACGGCAACGCCCCAGAGTGTAGTGAGCTTGCCACGCATACCACTTGTTGCTGTTGTCGTCCGCCAATGCAACGGCGCGTTCGAGGGAGCTTGCGGCTTCCGTCAAGCGCCCGCGCATAATATCCAACCCGCCGAGCGTGTCGAGGATCATGGCGACCTGATTGCTCCACGTCTTAACTTTCGTGGCGAGCGTGAGGGCTTGCTCGAGCGCCTCTTGCGCACGCGGCCAATCGCCGACGAGCACCAAGTTGATGCCGAGATTATTAAACGCGGCGGCCGCGCTCTCCATATGGTCGGTGCGTTCGAAGTAGCTAATCGCTTTTTCGAGATAGCGGATGCTGTCTTCGGGTCGTTTGACGAAAGAGCAGATGCCCGCCATGTTGCCGTAGAGCTTACCGAGCAGGTAATGCGCGGGGCGGTCGCCGACAAGTTTAATGGCTTGTTCGTAGTTGGCGATTGAGGCGTCGTAATCGCTTTCGTAAAAATCGGAAAGGGCAATGGCGAAATAGGCTTCGGAGAGTCCGCGCCAAGACCCGGCGCGGCGGTAATGTTCGAGGGCTTTGTAGGCGTAGTCGCGCGCAATCGGGTGTTCGTTGATCGCGCGGTAAGCGCGCGCCAGCACCGTGTAGACGGCTCCGACATCCACCTCCAATTCGTCGCCGACGGCTTGGCGCAGAATTATTTTGAGCAGCGCAATCGCTTTCGGTTGATCGCCGGTCGTGATGTAAGCGCGGGCAAGTTGCACCCAGACGCCCGCGGCCGTCGAAGTCTTCAAGCCTTCACGCTCTTGCGTGGTTTCGTACATCGCTACGGCGTCGAAGGATTCGCGGTAGCGTCCCTGCATTTCGAGGGCGAGCGAGAGGGCGGAGCGCGCTTCGGCGAGCAGGGAGATGTCGTGAGCGGCGTTTCCAATTAGTTGGCTCGCGCGTTCTTCCGCTTCGGTCGAGGCTCCGCGATCAAGCAGTTCGCGCATCGCTTCAACTTCGGCCCACAAAGCTTCGTGCCGGGCTGCATCGCGCGCGCCCCTTTCCGCCGTCTGGCGCTTGCCGTGAAGTTTGCGGACGTTTGAAAGAGACGCATCCGCGCCCGTCGTCGTCGCCTCGCTAAAGCTTTTTGGCAAACTCGATTTCATGTAAAAGGGGAACTTCGCTTGACGAATCGTCGGAAGTCGAAGACCGAAAAATTCAGCTTGTACCGTGTAGGGAAATGAGCACAGGCGGCATATTCCGAAGTGAGCCGCGTCTGCTTGCCGGAAGCAAAATCAAAGACTTGTACGAGCCGAAACTTTAACACACCACCGCGAGAAGCGTCTACAACATTGTTAAATTCTGCGTCTTACAACGAAAGCAAATTCTTGACTTTGATTTAATCCTGCGTAGTATACCTGTGAAATTATCAAACCTTAAGGATTGTAAAAAAACGGGCTTAAAGTCGCACACAGCACGAAGGAATGGACACTACAAAACCGACTGACATCCACACTACTTCGACGGGCGAACATCTTCATCACGCCACACCGCGCGGACGTTACCTCGCGCTTCTTTCACTCACCGCGCTTGGGGTCGTCTATGGCGACATCGGCACGAGTCCGCTCTACTCAATGCGCGAATGCTTTTCGCCGCAGTCGCCGCATCACATCGCGGCGACGCCGGACAATGTTTTCGGCGTGCTGTCGCTTATCTTCTGGGCGCTCGTCATCATCATCTCGATCAAGTACCTCATTTTTGTGTTGCGCGCCGACAATCGCGGCGAAGGCGGCATCCTCGCTTTGACTGCGCTCGCCACGCCGATCAAGATTTTGAGCAAATCGGAGCGATGGTGGATCGTCGTTTTAGGCATTTTCGGCGCGGCTCTCCTTTACGGCGACGGCATCATCACGCCTTCGGTCTCGGTTCTGTCGGCGGTCGAGGGGTTGAACTTGGCGACTCCGTTATTCGCGCCTTGGATCATCCCGATTACGATTGTGATTCTCATCGGGCTGTTTCTGATTCAGAGTCGTGGGACGGCGAAGGTCGGCAAACTCTTCGGCCCCGTCATGCTCTTGTGGTTCGGCGTGCTCGCCCTGCTCGGCATTGTGGAGATCGTGCGTCATCCCGGCATACTCTTCGCCGCCAATCCCGTTTACGCCGTCAACTTCTTTATACGCGAAGGCTGGCACGGTTATTTGATTCTCGGCACGGTCGTGCTCGTGATTACGGGCGGCGAATCTCTCTACGTTGACATGGGACACTTCGGGAGGCGACCGATTCGCATTGTGTGGTTCACGCTCGTGCTGCCCGCGCTCTTGCTCAATTATTTCGGGCAGGGAGCGTTGCTCATCAACGGCGGTGAAGCAGCGAGGGAGAATCCTTTCTTTCTGCTCGCTCCGTCGTGGGCGCTTTACCCGATGGTCGTCTTGGCGACTGCTGCGACCGTTATTGCGTCGCAGGCCGTCATCTCCGGCGCGTTCTCACTCACGATGCAAGCCATTCAACTTGGCTTCATTCCGCGCTTGAAGATTGAGCATACGTCTTCGACCGAGATGGGACAAATCTACATTCCGGGATTGAACTGGGCGATGATGGTGGCGTGTATCGCTTTGGTCGTCGGCTTTCGCTCGTCGAGCAATCTGACGGCGGCTTACGGCCTCGCAGTCATCTCGACGATGACGATCACTTCAATCGTCTTCTTCGTCGTCGCGCGCGAGCGGTGGAATTGGAGTCTGCCGACGGCGGCGGCAGTGGCCGGAATTTTTCTGACAATTGACCTCGCATTCTTGGGCGCAAACATCATCAAGATTCCGCAGGGCGGATGGTTTCCGCTCGTCGTCGCCATCGTTATCTTTACCTTGATGACGACGTGGAAGAAAGG
>JACCYN010000274.1 GCA_013696465.1 Pyrinomonadaceae bacterium | reverse complement strand
GTTCGAGTCCCTCAGCCTCCGTTCCAATCTCTCAAAATAGCTAACCACCAAAAAGCCACAACATACGGCGGCGCGACATCGAGCGGGAGCGCGAAGGAGACTGAAGCCGGAGGTTGCGATGACCAACGAAGAACACAACAAGTATCTAGGCATTTCGTTTCTTGTGCACGGCGGATTCCAGCTCTTAATTATGCTGGCGATGCTGCTGATGTTCTACTTTTTCTTCAGCTCGATGCCGGGGCAGCCGGGACAACCCGGCCCCGCGCCGGGGTTCTTCCTCCTGATGTTCGGCTTCATGTCGGCATTTCAACTCGCCTTCACCGCCCCGTCATTCGTCGCTGGGTACGCGTTGCTGAAGCGTAAACCTTGGTCGAAAGTGGCTAGAATTGTAGGGGCGGTGTTAGCAGGCATGAATTTTCCCATCGAGGCGGCCGTGTGTGTTTACGCGCTGTGGTTCAATCTTGGGCGACGGGTGGAAGGGACTCTACGGGGGCGAGGGGAAAGACCTAACCAGCACGAAAGAGTTACCGCGCGCTGCTAGCCCGCCGTGGGCAGAGCAGGTAGGGAAAGAAGAACGGGAGAGGGTGCCGCGGCAGCCGCCTGATTGGCGTTGAAGCTTTGCGCAAAATACGGCTCACGAAAGCTGGAGCACGTTGACTTCAGAGAGCAGATGTATGGTGAACATTGGCGACAATTATTGAGAACTAAAGAGGCGTTGGTGCATTAAGCGCGTAATGAGGTCGGAAATTACTTGCCTCACAGTTATGCGAAAGAGGCAAAAATTATTTTTAGATAAAACACGAACGGCTGATCATCCGGTCAGGCGTTTTTCTTTTCTGACAGCAAGGCAGTCATCAGCCTTCGTATTTGACGATCAACTCTGAGCCTTGTGGAATGAATGCAACGTTAAACGTCTATTACAGAATATCTTTTGGATTACAAGGGTAACTGTAATGAACAAATTAACTTTAGAAAAAGAATCCGTCCGCCAACTCGTCCAAGCCTACACGGCTTTGTCTTTAGCATGGGAGCTGACTAAACATCACGTGGACGATCCAGCCATAAATCAGGCACTGTGCGCGCTAATCAAAACTAATAAGTTGGCAGCAGAACTGCTTGAGAGAGTATTACAGAATCTATTGCCGAATGGGCTCCCGGCAGACCCCGCAACGGAAGCTTGGCCCGATTTGTTGATGTGAAAACAGTAAGAGATTGTGGAATCAAAATGAAATTAAATCTTTCTCTTCAGTAACACGGCATAAGGACACGCTGCCAACTTATACCTTCCCGATGATCACTCTATGAGCAGCAGGAACGCTCCTTTCTTGCTGCTCATCTCTTTTGTCCAAACTCTAAAATTCGCGTCTATGTTTCAGATAATACATCCGACTAAACCATAATCAGATAAACGGTACTTAAATTATGGCTCATGACTAGATAACGGCTGTAAGAATAGCGTTAAACTAAGTCATGGCAGTTAGTTGCAAGCAATTTGTTCGTGCAAAGATTTCTCGTGCCAAATTTCGACAGATTGTGCGACTCTTTGCGCTCGATTTGAGTGCCGTGCAGATTGTTGCTTTGAGCGGCTTGAACCGTAACACGGTCAACCGATATTTGAGATTGATTAGACAAGCGGTTGCTCGTTACTGTGAACAAGAGTCGCCTTTCAGCGGTGAAGTCGAACTCGACGAAAGTTACATTGGGGCGCGCCGAGTCAGAGGCAAGCGCGGGCGTGATGCACGCGGTAAGACTATTGTCTTCGGCATCTTCAAACGTAACGGCTGTGTTTATACGGAGATCGTGCCAAACTGCAAAAAAGCCAATATTCAAGCGATTGTGCGCGACAAAGTCGGTCTTGGCTCGACGATTCACACCGACGGTTTTCGCTCGTATGATGGCATCGTGCATATGGGTTACAAGAAGCATTATCGTGTGCGTCACAACGGTTCGGAATTTGTGCGCGGAAGGTCGCACATCAACGGCATTGAGAGTTTCTGGAGCTTTGCCAAAACCCGCCTCTCGAAGTTTCGCGGCATCAGCCGCTCGACTTTCCACTTACACTTGAAGGAATGCGAGTTTCGCTTCAATTATCGTCATGATGATCTCTACTTGCGGCTCCTTAAAATTACTGGATCAGCCTTCGCTATCTAGTCTTGAGCCTAAATTATTAATGCTTGATGTTTACCCGATCATGCGTTTTCCATTATAGAAACACTTCCGGCGACGCATGAAAGAATTTATCTGGTGGCTTTGCGTGCGCTTTGCTGATGACACATTGACACCTCAATTACATCCATCTATTTTTTGAATCCGACTTCAAAATAACCACCACTCGGTCGGATACTTATTGGCGAATTGTTGCGATGCGAGATAAAATACTCAATAGTGACTCAGAGTGACTTTAGCAGCGCTATGCGGCTGCAAGCGGCTTCTTAATAAGTTAAAGTCAGCGAGATGAAAGGACGATCAAAGGCGGGCATAGGAGTTCGAGTCCATCCGCCTTCGTTTCGTTCCCTTTTCGTTATCCCCTCGCAAAACAGAGCAGGCACAACAAACACCCCCGCAGGACAACAATAAGAGGAAAGGTCGCAAGAAATGAATGATAAAAACACCGAACAGTCCTCGCGGCTGTCAGCGCGGATGGTCGAAGACGAGGCGACCGAGAAATTAAAAAAGCGCGCCAGAGACTTAGGATTGATCGTCAATGCAAATTACGGCAAAGAAGTTAAACCAGCGGGTGAGGGTAAGGAGAAAGGCGGCAAAAGATGAGCACAGACAATCTACACAGTTGGCGTTTTCTGCGAGCGCACACAAACAACGTCGTGCGCTTGACGGTTATGCTCGCTTTAACTGTTAGCATGATGCTTTCGACGAGTGCGGGAAGCACTAGTTACGACCAGAGTATGACGGCAAGGAACGATCCACCGGCGAGAGCTTCGGGGCGAACGCGGGACAGAAACAGCGGTCGGCGCCGACGTTACGGCAGGGACTATCGTCGCAAGAGGAACCCTGTTACGCGCGCTGTCGCGGCGTCATACCGGACGAAAAAGGCGGCCGTTGTATCCGTCGGGCGCGGCGCGCGGCGCGTAGTCACGGGGCGAAGCCGCAATCGCGCGCAACCATAAAAGCAAGTTGTGAGAAAGAGGATGTGAAGTGAGTTTAGACGAGTTGCCCGGCGCGCGCTTTCTGCGTGGTCGAATGTACGAGTCAAGAATCCTAGCCTTGCTCGTCATACTCACTTTCACGATTGCTCCGGCACACCCGATGAACGACACACGCGAAAATCGAAGCGGGAGATCAAGCTTGACGGTAACGAGCGATTCTCCGATGCTGCTTCAAGAGAGCTTGAGCAACAGACCGCGACCGAGGCGCAGAACGAGGAGACGCCGCAACCGCAATCCGGTCGTGCGCGTGATCACTGCGCCGTACCGGGGGGTGAAAGCAGTAGGTAAATCTATCGGGCGCGGCGTGCGTCGTCTGTTTGGCGGCCGAAGCCGACGGCGCGCGCGTTAAGGTCAAAAGTTATCATCAGAAAGATAGGAAACTTGAGGACATCGGCAACTTGCGCGTGAACACCGTAAGCGCGCCGCGTGTCGTTGTTTTGTTATGCCTGCTCCTTGTCCGTAGTTATCGGTGAAACGTGTGATGAATCCTGTTCCACAGATGGCCGCGTGAGGAGAAGAAGCGATTCATGAATCTAGCTTCCAGAATCACGCTCGCGCTTCATCTCTTCGTCCTGCTTGCCGCGCAAGGGAACGCGCAGGCGATCACGACCCTACAGGGCAAGGTCGTCGGCATCGCCGACGGAGATACGATCACCATTTTCGATATGGCTAACAAGCAGCAGAGCATTCGCTTGCAGGGCATTGACTCGCCCGAAATGCGGCAGGATTTTGGCGAACAGGCGAAGCAGAATCTGGCCAACCTTATCTACGGCAGGCAAGTGACAATCGAGTACAGCAAGCGCGACAACTACGGTCACATTCTCGGCAAGGTGCTGCTCTTGGACGGTCTTGATGTTAACCTCGAACAAATCAAAGACGGCATGGCGTGGCACTACAAACAATACGAAGATGAGCAACTGAAAGCCGACCGCAAAACTTATGCGCGCGCCGAACGCGAGGCGCGCGAGGCGAGGCGCGGGTTGTGGGCAGACACGCTGCCGATGCCGCCTTGGGCGTGGCGGCGAACAGAGAGAAAAAGCGACCGTCAGCCAACCGTCGCCTTCGGCAACATCATCGGCAACAGCCGCACGAAGATTTATCACCGCCCGGATTGCCCGAACTACAACAAAGTCTCGCCTGAAAACAAAGTCGAGTTTCAGACCATTGAAGAAGCGGAAAAGGCGGGCTACCGACCGGCGAAGAATTGCCCGTAAACATTAAGAACATAAATTGCTTGGAAATAAGTTTCATAAATTAAGAAGGACGCGGAAAGAGTTAGCCACGAAACGCCGCGAAGAGATACGAACCGATACGAATGTCTTTCATGCGTTTCCGTGTTTTAATTTTTTATTATTCAGGAATAATTTTCAGCTCGAATAGTAAAGACGATGGCATTCAGCTCCATAATTAACTTAGCTCTGCTCTTTCAAAATAACACGACGGTTGAGCGTGTTTCGCAAGCGGACGGCGCGCGAGGCGCGGCGCAACAACTCTGGAGTTGGCTGAATACGCCGTTTGCGGTCGGAAGCTTTGAGATCAAAGTGGCGAACGTCGCGCTCGGCTTAGGCGTGCTTTTGCTGGCGGTGTTCGCGTCGCGTTCGATGCGCTCCTTTGTGCAGCGCCGCATCGCGCGGCGTATGCCCTTCGATCCCGGACTGCAATACACGCTGCTCCGCCTCACACACTACTTCATCATCTCGCTCGGCATCCTTTATTCAATCAAGATTGCTTTGGGCGTTGACTTAACGGCCTTCGCCGTCGTCTTCACCGCGCTTTCGGTCGGCATCGGTTTCGGGTTGCAGTTTATCGCCGCCGACATCGCCTCCGGTTTCATCCTGCTTTTTGAACGCCCTGTGCGCGTCGGCGACCGCATCACCCTCGGCGACACCGAAGGCAAAGTCGAAAGCATCAATTTGCGCACGACCGTCCTTGTCACGAATGACCAGACCGCGATCATTCTTCCCAATTCAAAACTCGTCAACGGAAGCTTCACCAACTGGACTTATGGCGAACCGCAGACGCGCATCGCCGTTCCCGTGAGCGTCGCCGCCACATCCGACACGGACTTGGTGCAGCGCACGGTCTTACGCGCCGTCGAGGGCGTCGAAAGCGTTTTGGGCGAGCCGAAGCCGGACGTTCAACTTCTGCGTTTCAACGATTGCTCGCTTGATTTCCAACTGCTTGTCTGGACGCTCGCGCCGCACGCGCAACTGCAAATCAAAAGTGACATCAACTACCGCATCATGCGTCTTTTCAAAGAAGCGAAAATCGAATTTTCATCAACGCCGGGACGCGCGCTGGAGGCAGGCAAACCGCAGTTGCCGAAAAAGAACGACAACGACCGTTTCCGTGACGACGAAACGATTGTCCCCGACCGCCGCGAGCCACGCGAAGCTCTCGCTCCATCGCCGTCAATGCGCGACGGCGCATAGCCTGCGCCGATCATCTTTATTGCGTCAATCTCAAACTGAATGTAAGCTACTTGATGAATGGCGATTCATTCATCGGCATGAGCCGCGATTTTCAGTTGGACGACAAGTCAAAATAAAACTAACTACAGAGGGAGCAGATTGTTTCTTAATCCCTGTGTTCTCCGTGTCCTCTGTGGTAAAAATGCTCTGCCCTGCATAACCTATGCGTTCGGTAGATTCTCTTTCCTCCGCCCGTCCACAAGTCGCGGATAAGCGCGAAGCGATTTTGCGCGCGGCAACGCAAGTCTTTGCGCGCAACGGTTATTTTAATTCCAAAGTCGCAGACATTGCGCGCGTCGCGGGCGTCGCCGATGGCACGGTTTATCTTTACTTCAAAAGCAAAGAAGAGATTCTGCACTCGATCTTCGATAAAAGCGTCGGCGCGGCCATCGCCGAATGCCGTCAACAACTCGCCGACGTAACCGATCCGCGCGAAAAACTTCGTCGTATCGCAAGCCTGCATCTCGAACGTCTCGGCGCTGATCGCGACCTCGCCATCGTCTTCCAAGTTGAACTGCGCGGCTCGACGAAGTTTATGGAAGAGTTTTCGGCGGCCGGACTCGCCGAATACCTGCGCTTGATCCGCGAGGCTTTCGAGGAAGGTCAGCAGGCGGGATTATTTCGCCGCGACATAAACGCGACGGTGGTCGCTAAAATTCTCTTCGGCGCGCTCGACGAGATGGCGACGAACTGGATTCTCTCGAAGCGTCGCTACAAACTCGCCCCGATGTCCGAACCCGTGCTCGACATCTTTTTGAACGGAGCGTCCGCACGATGAACCCCTCTCCAAACACAATCGCAACCGATAAGGCGGTGCATACCATCTCCACAGAAGCACCACTTCACACTGATGAGTTGCCGACGACGCTCGTCGAAATGTTTGAGCGCGCTCTTCGCGTTCACGATAAACCGGACGCGCTCAACTACAAGCGCGACGGAGCGTGGCGCTCGATCACGTCGCAAGATTTCCTGACGCGCATCAAAGCCGTCGCCCTCAGTCTTGAGGCTTACGGGGTTAAGCGCGGCGACCGCGTGGCCATATTCTCCGAAAACTGTCCCGAATGGACGCTTACGGATGCGGGCGCGCTCTTCGCCGGAGCCGTTGACGTGCCCATCTACCCGACGCAAGCCCCCGCGCAAGTGCGCTACATTCTCGACGATTCCGAAGCGCGCATCCTCTTCGTCCAGAACGCCCAAGCTTACGCGCGCGTCGCCGAACACATCCGCGATTGTGCGTCGCTTCAACACATCGTTTTCTTTCACGAAGAAAGCACGGACGAGCCGAAAGCCGTCACGTTCGCCGAACTTGAACGACGCGGACGCGAGCTTGCCGCCGCGCAGCCCGCGCTTCTCGAAAATCTAAGACGCAACGCGCCCGCACCCGATGACCTTGCCACGATCATCTACACTTCAGGCACGACGGGCGAGCCGAAAGGCGTGATGTTGACGCACGCGAATTTGACGACGAACTTGATTGACTCCTCAGGGCAGTTGGGTTTTTCTAAAGGAGACGTGGTGCTTTCCGTGCTTCCGCTTTCGCACGTCTTCGAGCGGCTCGGAATGTATATGTACATTGATCACGGCATGAGCGTTTTCTACGCCGAGTCGTTGGACAAGATCGGCGACAACATGCGCGAGGTGCGCCCGACGATCATGCTCTGCGTGCCGCGCCTGTTCGAGAAGATTTACGCGCGCATCAAAGAGCGCGCGGCGGAAGCGGGCGGCGTCAAACGCACGTTGCTCGAATGGGCGGTGGAAACCGGCAAACGCTGGGCGAAATTAAAACTTCAACGTGAAAACATTCCCGCCCTCTTGCAACTTCAATACAACGTTGCTTCGCGCGTCGTCTTCTCGAAATGGCGCGAGGGCGTCGGCGGGCGCGTGCGTCTGTTAGTCTCCGGCGGAGCGGCCCTACCTGACGAGATCGCCCTCATCTTCTTTGGAGCGGGGCTGCCCATCGTGCAAGGCTACGGACTGACGGAGACATCGCCCGTCATTGCCGCCGGGAGTCTGGAGGAGAACCGCGTCGGCACGGTCGGTCAGACGATTCCGAATGTGGAAGTGCGAATCGCGGAGGACGGCGAAATCGAAACGCGCGGGCCGAACGTGATGCGCGGCTATTACAACAAGCCCGCCGAGACTGAGGCCGTGTTCACTCCTGACGGCTGGTTTCGCACGGGCGACATCGGCACGCTCGACGCCGAAGGCTTCTTGCGCATCACGGATCGCAAAAAGGAGTTGTTCAAAACCTCCGGCGGCAAATACCTCTCGCCGCTCTCGATTGAAGCCTGCATCAAGCGCTCGCGCTTCGTGAATCAAGTCGTGCTCGTCGGCAACGGTCGCCGCTTCCCCGCCGCGCTCATCGTCCCCGACTGGGAGCAACTCCGCGCCTACGCCAAATTAAAAGGACTCGACATCAAGACGCCCGCCGAATTCTGCAAACACCCGCGAATTATCAATCTCTTTGAGCGGCAGGTGAACGGTAAGTGCGACGGGCTGGCACGCTTCGAGCAAGTCAAACGCATCGCTCTCTTAGAGCGCGAACTCACAATCGAAGGCGGCGAACTGACGCCGACGATGAAGGTTAAGCGCCGCGTCGTAGATGAGAAATACCACGATGTGATCGAGGAACTTTATAAAACGTAGTTATCACGCCCGCTGCCGTATAACACATCTGAATCAACGTATTATGCGGAATGCTTCCGCATAATCAGAAGTTTAGCTTTTTGCGACCACGTTGTAGCGGATGAAACTTCGTGGCGTCGAAATTCGTACTCTTCCGCAAAAACCCAAACACTCCGTTGAAGCCGACCCCGACGACAAAGACCTTTGATGCTCGGGTCACGACGCGCGTTCCGGTCTTTGTCGTCGGCTTCGCTCCCAGATTCGTGGAGGTAAGCCGCCCAAGACACACAACGCAGCTTCCACGAATCTGCGAGGGCGGCTTACCTACGCCGTTAGGCTGCTTCTATCTAACAGAGAAAGGTATTTGATATGGCTGAAGAGGAGACAGAGAAACCTGAAGTGACAGGCGTAGGTGCAGTTGTTATTCCAACACCTGTGGTATCAGGGACGGCAAAATCAAGGACGAATCTCGCAGTACAACATATATCTGCTTCTGCATATTCTTCTCGTAAAGCCGGAGAGATCGAAACTGTAAATGCTGGTAAGGCATTTGGTGATTTTTATGAAGAAATTGTTTGGAATGTCTCTGCGGCTGTTTTCTTTGCAATCGCGGCGCTTGAGGGCGCTTGAGGCTGATGTAAATGAAATCTTTATTGATGCAAATATCAACCTTGGAGAGCATGACAAGGAATTAATGGATGAAATATGGAATCTGATTGAGCCGAAGGCGATTTTGGATAAATATGAAATGGCGCTATTTCTCAAGAAAAAAGAGCGCTTTGATAAAGGTGATTCAATCTATCAGGATACTGCTACCCTGATAAAGCTAAGAAATGCTCTAGTTCATTTTAAACCTGAGT
>JACCYN010000113.1 GCA_013696465.1 Pyrinomonadaceae bacterium | reverse complement strand
TGAGGTTGCGACTTAGGTTGGAACTCAAAGAGGACGCAGGGTAAGCGGTCTTCAGTGGATACCAACCCTCTTTTGTAGCTTAAGTTTCCTCGCTGCCACGGCGAGCTTTGCGTCGTCTGCTGACTTTAGCGGCGACTCCCGCCAAGCCTGTGCCCAGCAGCAGCATCGTAGTCGGTTCAGGAACAGAGTTACCTACCGGAGCCGCTAGCCCGACAAGCGGACTTCCGCCGCCAATCGTCCCCACAAGCGAAGCCAGACCCGTGCTCAGATTGATGGTGTATAGCACAGAGAAGTTGGCGTTTGGAGGCGTCAACGAGGCGTAAGCGATACCGCTTAACCCTGAAATATCGAAGTTGACAAGATCGGTTGTGATGTCCGCGCCCATCGGCGGCACGAGCGGTGCCAACTCCCCGACCCTAACCAGCGTTCCGCTGTTAGGCGGGGTCTGAATCACGAGGCGGTCGCGGAAGAAATCAATGTCGTAAAGCGTGGTCGAGGTCGCCCCGGCAAAGTTGTTGGTGTAGGCGGCGGCTCCGATGTTTGGGTCTAACGGACTCACGACCACCGCCGGAGTTAGCGTGCCGTCCACAAGCGTCGCGCCGGTAGCCACATCCACACGCAGGTTCTGACGGAGGTTGCTGACGATGCGCAACGATGGCAAGCCGGTCGTATCCGGCACAGGATTAAAGTCAACCCCGAAGGAAGTGCCGACGAGCGCGACGTTCATTGTTGAGACGATGCTCGCTGCGCCTGTCGCGGCGTCCACTGTGTAGATGCGACCGACACCGCCCGCGCCCTGTGCGACCGCGTAAATCAACCCGTTGATGGGGCGGCGGTCAATGCCGACGATTGTATCGCCTGCCGTCAAGCCGGTGATGGGAACCGCAGAGGTTGTGCCCGGCGTGGCGCTGTCGAAAGTCAATATCTGGTTTGCTGTGTTAAACCCGACGAGCGCCTCCGCATTTGCCTGCGCCGCCATGCCGAAAACAAGTCCGACGACTGCCAGCACAATAGTGAGTATCTGTTTCTTCATGCAAATCTCCTTGAAGTTTAGAGCAAGAGGGTGGCACGCAAACACACTGCCCACAAAGCGATGTCGCGCGAAGATGACAGCTCTCAAGTTAAAGTCTCGACTTACGGCACTCCCCGAAAAACAAAAAACGCGGAAAGCAAATTGACAAAAAGGCGAAGAGAGTACCGGGCAAATGGTAAACTCTTGACCTTAGCGATCAGCTATCGCCGTTAACCGCCGCTTTCTAAGCTGATGTGGTTGAGATTATCGTTCAGTGTCGTAGATATACGCCCACAAAACGCGAAACGGATTGCCGGTTGAGGGAGAAAAACCCCCCTCCGACGCCTGCCCCCGCCTTCCGCTCGCTCCCACCAAAGAACTCGTGAGAGAGCCTTCTGCCATATTTAATTTCTAAATGTTACGGTAAAACGCACATTAACAGAAATCAAGCGACCGCGCCATCGTACAATGCGCCCATTTTGTATGACACATTTGTGCCATACGGACTCACGCGCAGAGATCACATGCTTTGAGTGTTTGCCGAATATCAATCTTATTTGTAACTCTTTCTTGACTTTCTTGATTCTTTAGCTTTCAATTCTTGGGATTTACGCCGACCCGACGATTTGTTGCGCCGTCGAAACCCGAAGTGTTGCTCGCTCAACCGGAACCATGTCGTCTCCTTACACCGCTTCCAGAGAAAACAATAAGTTGCTCATCGTTGATGCTGACGAGCGGGCGCGTGCGCAATTGCAGCAGAGCTTTGAAGCGGAAGGCTACGGCGTGGCCACGGCCTCAGACGCTCCCTCTGCCTTGCGTCTGCTGCACAAAGAGGGCTGCGCGCTGATCGTACTTGACGCCGAACTGCCGGAGATTGACGGACTCGCTTTGTGTCGGTTGCTGCGCGCGCAGTCTCTGACGAAACGATTGCCCGTCATCATCACATCGGCAAACGCCGACGATGAACGCAGAGTGGAATCGTTCGCCGCCGGTGCCGACGACTTTGTTGCCAAGCCCTTCGCGGTGCAGGAAATGCTTTCGCGCGTGCAAACACACTTGGGCGCGGCCGGGCGCGAAGAGCAACTCGTCGGCAGCAACATCGAACTCGGCTTTCTCGCTGATTTAGGAAGGGGGCTGCTGCACGCGCTCGAACCCGTGCAGGTCGCGCGACGCGTCGCTGGGATGGCGTTTGAGGGCACGGAAGCTGCTTTGTGCGCGGCCATCGTGTCAAGCCAGACGAGCGGGGAGCACGTCTGCGTGTTTGACCGCGAGGGAATCGCGGAAGGCGAAAATCTTTTGCACGTGGAGCGTCTGCGCGCGTGGCTTGCCGCCGCCCCCGTCCGCCCCCTGCGACTTGAAGACAAAGAGCGATTCTTTCTGCGCGACGAAGCGCACGAGTTTGAATATGCCGCGCCGTTTCGCTTCGGCGGCGTGGTGCTCGGCGCGCTCGTCGTCGCTTTTGACGACGAGCAAAATTTTAGCGATGGTCAAGCGCGCCTCGTCTCAACGGGCGCGCAACTCGCCGCCCTCTCCGCCCACATCTCGACGCTTTACGAAGCGGCGCGACTCTCTTCGCAGAATCTCGCAAAGGAAGTCGAACTGCGCACCGCCGAAGTCGAAGCGCAACGTCGCTTCACGGAGGCGATCATTGACAGCCTTCCGCTTTCGCTCTACGCCATTGACCGCAACTACCGGATCGTCGCGTGGAATCGTAACCGCGAACTCGGCGGACTCGGCGTGCCGCGCGGTGACGCCTTGGGGCGCAACATCTTCGACGTGTTGACGCGGCAGCCGCGCAAAACTTTGGAAGCAGAATTCGAGCGCGTTTTTCAGACGGGAAAGATCGCGCGCATCGAGCAGGAAAGCCTCGCGCCCGACGGCACCACGAAGCACTGGCTAATCAGCAAAATTCCGATGCGCGCCGGAGAAGATGAGGTGACGCATGTGATCACGGTGGGCGAAGACGTGACGGAGCGCGTCGAAGCGAGCAGTCACATGGCGCGCGCTGAAAAACTAGCGGCCGTCGGGCGACTCGCGGCCGGTGTCGTGCATGAAATCAACAATCCGTTGGCGACGATCTCCGCCTGCGCCGAATCGCTTGAGTCGCGCGTAGCGAGTGGAACATTCGGTAGTTCTCCCGACGTTGACGACTTGCGCGAATACCTGGCCCTCATCCGCAGCGAAGCCTTCCGGTGTAAATCAATTACGAACGGTCTTTTGGATTTCAGCCGCGTGCGCGCCGGGCAGTTCGCCCACGTTGATTTGGGTTCGGTGCTGCAAACGGCGGCGCGCCTCATCGAACATCAACGGCGCGGCGAGAAGGTCGAGATCAAGGTTGAGACGAAGCGTAACTTGCCTTTCGTCTCCGGCGATGTGAGCCGTTTGCAGCAAGCTGTGATCGCGCTCGCCGCCAACGCGATTGACGCGATGCCCGAAGGCGGCACGCTCACGCTTGCGGCGCGCGGAGAAAGTGCGGAGGCGGTGATTGAAATCAGCGATACGGGCGTCGGCGTCGCGCCGGAGCATTTGACGAAGATTTTCGATCCATTCTTCACCACGAAAGAGGTTGGGCAAGGCACGGGACTCGGACTCGCCGTGTGTTATGGTATTGTAACCGAGCACGGCGGGACGCTCGCGGTCGAATCAACGCCGGGGCGCGGCAGCACATTCACCATTCGCCTGCCCGCGATCACCAAAAACGGAGATTGATAGATTTGAGTGAACTTCAACGACCCACCAAGGTGCTCGTCGTCGAAGACGAAGCGAACTTGCGCCTCGTTTTAGATAAAGAACTCGCGCGCCTCGGCTTTGAAACGCAGGTAGCAGCGGACGGCGAAGCCGCGCTCGGTCAACTCGAAGAAGCGGCCGTTGACGTTTTGCTCTGCGACATAAATATGCCGCGCATGGACGGGCTGGAATTGCTGCGCCGCGTGCGCGAGCGAGCCAACCCGCCGGAAGTGATTATGCTCACAGGCTATGCGACGGTCGAAACGGCCGTCGAGGCGATGAAGATCGGCGCATACGATTACCTCTCGAAGCCTTACCGCATCACGGAACTCGAAGCCTTAATTAAACAGGCGTCGGAGAAACGTCGCCTGCGTGTTGACAATCAACGCTTGCGCCAGCAACTCGCGCGCACCTCCGAGATGCCGGAGATCATCTCCGCCTCGGAGCCGATGCGCGAAATTCTCCGCCTCGTCGAGCGCGTCGCACCGTCCGACGCCTCCGTTTTGATCACGGGCGAATCGGGCACGGGCAAAGAACTCGTCGCCAACGCAATTCACCGTCTGTCGAAACGCGCCGACGCTTCGTTTATCGATCTCAACTGCGCCGCCTTTCAAGAATCCCTCCTCGAATCCGAACTCTTCGGCTACGAGGCGGGTGCGTTCTCCGGCGCGAAAGGACGCAAGCTCGGACTCTTTGAACTCGCCGATGGCGGCACGCTCTTTCTCGACGAAGTGACGGAGATGCCCGCGCCGCTACAATCAAAACTTTTGCGCGCGATTGAGACGCGCTCGTTCTACCGCGTCGGCGGCGTGAGGAAAGTTTCGGTCAACGTGCGCATCGTCGCCGCGACGAACCGCGATCCGAATGTGGTCACGAACGACGGAAGCTTTCGCGCCGATCTGCTTTATCGCATCAACGGCTTTCAAATCTCCTTGCCGCCTTTGCGCGAACGCCCGGAAGATATCGAGCCGCTCGCCACGCACCTCTTAAAAAAACTCGGCGGCGAAGATTTTGAGATCACGCCTGAAGCGCTCGCCGCCCTGCGCGCTTATTATTGGCCGGGCAACGTGCGGCAATTGCGCAACACGCTTGAGCGCGCCGTCCTGCTCGCCAACGAAGGGCGCATTACTTCCGCCGACTTGCCGCCCGAAATCGTGCGTCACACGTCGCCCGTTGCCAATTCTTACGGGGGCGCGGCGGCGTCGCCCGGCAACTTCGCGCCCGCCACTGCTTCCGATTCGACGCCAACGCCGCTGCGCGAAGTCGAACGTCAACAAATTCTCCACGCCCTTGAACAAACCAACTGGCATCGCGGGAAGACGGCCGAAATCTTAGGCATCTCACCCTCCACGCTTTACCGCCGTCTGCGCGACTACAATCTTGAGCGCCGCCCTTCGTAAAAAGATTCGCAAACAAATTTAAGCGTCCCGCATAAGACAAGCTTTGCGCGCGTCGCTTCTTAAGGAAGTTTAATGCGTCTTATGGCGTGTGAAAGCGTCGTGGTATCCGTCCGGCAGTGAAACAGCGCGGCGCGTGTCGAGATTCATCGCCACATGAATTTGCGTGGAACGCACGCACAAAGTCGAATCACTTGCCCGACGCACGCTGTAATCAAACGTCACCGAACTGTCGCCGACGTTGGATACAGCAATTGTGATTTCCGCTTCATCGCCGTAAACGAGCGGCTCGAAAAATTCCGTCTCCACACTTACAACCGGAAAGCCGAGACGCTCGTCGGCAATCACTTTCGGGTAAGACGCGCCGCAACACGCGGCGAAGAATTCTTCCATCGCCACATGCAGGTAGTGAAAAAGGCGCGGGTAGTAAACGAAGCCAGCGAGGTCAACATCGCCGAAGCGAACGGGAATGAGCGTTGAGAAAGACATTGGCTCAAAGATGTCAGGAGTCAGAATGGGAAGGACAAAAAGAATCTTATTCTGTCTCCTAACTTCTGACCCCTGTTTCCCTATTCTTCAGTTGTTTGCGATCAATTTTGCCGCGATCATTTTTGGGTAGCGAGCGGACAAACTCGACGAGGCGCGGGTATTTGTAAAGAGCGAGTTCGCGTTTAGCGAAGTCTTTGATCGTCTGTGCCAACTCTTCCGAAGGCGCGTGGGTTTCGCGCAGCACGATAAAGGCCTTGGGCTTAATCAAATTGTCGCTTCCGCGATGCCCGACGACGGCGCATTCGAGCACGGCTTCGTGCGCGAGGAGACAGTTTTCAATTTCTGCGGGTGCGACGTAGATGCCGGAAACTTTCAACATGTCATCAGTGCGCCCGTGATAATAGAAGTAGCCTTCCGCGTCGCGGTGAAATTGATCTCCGGTCATGCACCAGTCCGCGCTGAACGCCGCTTTCGAGGCGTCGTGGCGCTTCCAATAGCACAAGGCGGCCGAATCGCCGCGCACGCGCAAGGTTCCCATCTCGCCGTCCGCAACATCGCGCCCTTCGGCATCAACGACGCGCGCTTCGTAGCCTTCGACGACGCGCCCTAGACTGCCGGGGCGCACCTCTCCGAGACGATTCGTGATGTAGATATGAAACATCTCGGCCGAGCCGATGCCGTCCAAGATTTCAACTCCGAAGGTTCGCATCCAACGCTCGTAGAGTTCAACGGGCAGCGCTTCGCCCGCCGACAAAGAGAATCGTAAAGACGACAGATCACGTTTGCCCGCATCCTCCGCGTTGAGCATCGCGCCTATCATCGTCGGGACGTTAGTCAACACGGTCGGGCGGTGACGTTCGATCATCTCAAACAACTTCTCAACCGTCGAACGCTCGCTAAAGAGTGCGGTCGCGCCGCCGACGGCGAACGGGAAAAGCAGATTCGTGCCCGTCGCGTAACCGAAAAAGAGTTTCGGCACGGCGAGCGTCACGTCCGTATCGCGCAAACCCAGCGTGCGCTTCGCGTAAACCTCCGTGTTGAATGGAAGATCGTGATGAAGGTGAACGGCCGCCTTCGGATGTCCCGTTGAACCGGAAGTAAAAAGCCAGATCGCCATGTCATCGCGGTGCGTGTCGGCAGGAGCGAGCGCATCGGGCATCGAGGCCGTCGCCCGCTCGAACGATTGAAAACGCTTGTCGTCGTGAGCTGTAAAATTCTTTCCCGTCACAAGCACATGCTGTAAGTAGCGCGCCTCTCGCGCGATTGGCGCGAAAGTTTCGACAAGCGATTCATGAATCACGGCGACGCGGGCGCGTGTGTAATCAAGGTAGTAAACGTAATCGGCGGCCGGGAGTAGCGGGTTGACCATCGTGATCACCATCCCCGCGCGGCTTGCGCCGAACCACGTCCAGACGAATTCGGGGCAATCGGGAAGCGCAATTAAAATTCGCTCTTCGATGCGCGCGCCAAGCTCCTGTAAAAGTCGCCCCGTGCGATTCGCCATGCGTGCAGTATCGTTGTATGTATAGGTTTGATCTTCAAAGTAGAGACACGGCTTATCCGCGCGGCCTTCCTCAAGATTGTGATAGAGGAAGTAGTCGGCCATGTTGAATCGTTCGGGAAACATTGAGGTCAGCTCTCGTCTAAGATTTGCCGCCGAAGGGACAGCCCGCTCCAGCGTGCTCTGTGTCGAGATGGGTGCGCGCTTCCCAGAGTTCAGGGAAGAACTTTTTATCGAGCGTCGTGCGCAAATAACCGATGCCTTCCGAGCCGCCCGTGCCGCGCTTTGCGCCGAGCATTCGCTCGACCATCT
>JACCYN010000260.1 GCA_013696465.1 Pyrinomonadaceae bacterium | reverse complement strand
TCCCCAACCCGTTGCTGTGATTTCGGATGTTGAGGCTTCGGGCGAAAGCGGTTTGATGGGCATGACGCTGCACCCGCGTTTTGCCGACAATCATTTTATCTATCTCGCTTACGCTTACGACGGCCGCGCGGGAAAGCGCGTCCGCGTCGTGAGATTCCGCGAAGCGAACAATACGCTTCTTGAGAGCCATACTATTATCGAAGACATTCCGGCGGCGCGTTATCACGCGGGCACGCGCGTGCGCTTCGGCCCCGACGGCAAACTTTACATCACGACGGGCGACGCCACTGATCGCAAGTTCGCGCAAAAGCTCGATTCGCTCAACGGAAAAACTTTGCGCTTAAACGACGACGGCAGCGTTCCGCCCGATAATCCGTTTGTTAATCAACGAGACGCGCGATCTGAAATCTGGTCTTACGGTCATCGCAACGCGCAAGGACTCGATTGGCAGCCCGGCACAAACTTGCAGTTTCAAACTGAGCATGGCCCTTCGTTCCCGCTCGACACGTTCAGTCCGCGCGGCGGTGGCGATGAAGTCAACATCGTTGAGGCGGGCAAGAATTACGGTTGGCCGACGATTCATCACAAGCGGACGCGGCAAGGGTTGGAGTCGCCGCTGCTTGAATACACGCCCGCCGTTGCACCCGCGAGCGGCATGTTCTATCGCGGCGCAAACCCGAACGGCTTCCCACAGTTTCGCGGCAACTTCTTTTTCGGCGCGTTAAAAAGCGAGTGCATCATCCGCGTTGTGTTAGACGGTCGCCGCGTCGTGAGTCAAGAGCGTCTGCTCGAAGACAAATATGGGCGCATCCGCGAAGTGGCGGAAGGCAGGGACGGCGCGATCTACTTTTCAACTTCCAACCGCGACGGGCGCGGCACTCCGGCGAGAGATGATGACCGCATCATGCGGCTCGTGCCCGTGCGTTCTTCAGCAGCAGGTGCGGCGAGGTAAGCATTCTCGTTTGAGTTAAGATTGTATCCGTTCTTCTTACGAAAAACTTGTGAAGGTTTCGCTTCGATGAAAATTATCGTCACCGGCGCAAGCGGTTTGATCGGCTCGCGGCTCGTGCCATTTCTTCAGAGTAAAGGTCACAGCATTACGCGCTTCGTGCGCGATAAAGCACGTGCTGAACGCGATGATGGCGCGCGCGTCGTCGAGTGGAATCCGCAACGCGGCGAACTCGATGCGGCGGAGTTGGAAGGACACGACGCTGTTGTTCATCTCGCGGGCGAACCCGTCGCCGAAGGAAGATGGACTGACGAGAAAAAGCGTCGCATCCGTGACAGCCGCGTGCAGGGAACGAGTTTGCTCGCCGCCAAGCTCACCGAATGCGCGAATCCTCCGCACACTTTTATATCTGCGTCGGCTGTCGGCTTTTACGGGGATCGCGGTGATGAAACTTTGCGCGAAGAGAGCGCGGCGGGCGGTGATTTTCTCGCCGGAGTTTGCCGCGAGTGGGAGGCGGCGGCCGACGCGGCGCGAGAAAAGGGAATCCGCGTTGTTTGCGCACGCATGGGAGTTGTTTTGAGTCCTGACGGCGGCGCGCTGGCGAAGCTCGTCACACCGTTTAAGTTAGGCGTCGGAGGCAAACTCGGAAGTGGTGAGCAGTACATGAGTTGGATCGCCATTGACGATGCGGTAGAAGCTCTGCATCACGCTTTGACAAACGCGCAACTCGCAGGGGCGATGAACGTGGTTGCGCCCAACCCGGTGACGAATAGCGAGTTTACCGAAAGCTTGGGTCGCATCCTTGGGCGTCCGACTTTGTTCACCGTGCCGAAGTTTGCCGCGCGCCTCGCGTTCGGCGAAATGGCTGACGCAACGGTGTTGACGAGCCAACGCGCTTTACCGACGCGCCTGCTCGCCACAAATTTCGTTTTCAAGTACCCGGAACTCGAAGGTGCATTGCGCTATCTGCTGCGTTCTTGAGACACACGCTGTTAGTTTGTATCCATTGGGGTGAACATTTAGGCGATTCACAAGAGAAATTAAAGTGTGCTCTTTTGATCAAAGATGCAGGGTGATTTTTTCCGCGGCCTCTTGCGATGTCATGACCGGAAACACCTCAAAGTCAACGATGTCGCTCCAATTAGCGATCCATCGGTCGAGTAAGTTTCGATCATCCGTTTCCATAATCTGAAAACAGCGATGGAATCTCTCATCAACCCAGCTTGAAACATAAATCAGTCCTTCGGGAGCGAGTCGCCCTTGTTCTTGGAAGCGGCGATAAACCGGCAAAGCGTCTCCGTTCTTAAAGTGTTCTACGACCATATAAAGCATATCTATCTATCGGTTCACTTACTGAACGGTTACGTTAGTTTTCCTCTTCATTCGGCGCGGCAGCATTTCCGCGCGAAAGAAGCCAGTAAAACGGCAAGCCGAGCAGGATTAAAACGATGCCGGTGA
>JACCYN010000240.1 GCA_013696465.1 Pyrinomonadaceae bacterium | reverse complement strand
CGGTTGTCGAGTCGAGTGGATAAACCCAAATGCCGGACGCCTGAACGCTTCGCTAAAGGTTGCGGTATAATCGAAAACTCGTTTCCAGCTTGTTTAGCGGAAGGGTGTATTGACTTTGAAGAATCTTTACACGGTGCGCCGTCGAAAAGTATGTTGACTCCTTACGAGCGTCTGCAGATCGCGCGCGCGCCAAAACGATTCTACACGCTTGACGTTATCGAACGGCTTTTCGAGGATTTTACCGAGCTTCGGGGTGACAGAAGATACGGAGATGACGCGGCGATCATTGCGGGCACGGCGACGTTTCACAAAACGCCAGTGGTCGTCATCGGACAGCAGAAGGGGCGCGATACGAAAGAGCGTCGCATGAGAAATTTCGGAATGCCGAAGCCGGAAGGTTACCGTAAGGCGTTGCGGATCATGAAGCTGGCAGAGAAGTTCCGGCGTCCAATCTTAACTTTCATTGACACGCCGGGCGCGTATCCGGGCATTGACGCCGAGGAACGCGGGCAGGCGGAGGCTATCGCTTACAATTTAAGGGAGATGGCGAAGTTGGAAACTCCTGTCGTCGTCACCGTAATCGGCGAGGGCGGCTCCGGCGGGGCGTTAGGGATCGGAGTCGGAGATCGCGTCTTGATGTTAGAGAACGCGGTCTACTCGGTTATTTCGCCTGAAGGATGCGCGGCGATTCTCTGGAAAGACGCTGCACAGGCGGAGCGCGCCGCGAACTGCCTGCGTCTAACGGCCGAAGATTTACAGCGTCTAGGTATTATTGACAGGACGGTAGCTGAACCCGTCGGTGGCGCACACACCGATACGGAAGAGTCGCTCCGGCTGCTTGACTCGGCACTAAAGGAAAACCTTGAGTTCGCCGTTTCCATTAAGTCGAGCGAACGGGTCAAGCGCCGCTTTAAGAAATTACGCGAACTCGGCCGGTGGAGCGAGTGATTCAGAGTAGCATTGTTTTCATCTTCTTATTCAAGCTGTACTTTAAGAGTCGGAACGCCGACTCTTAAAGTTAAAAGGGAATATCATCATCTGTCACGTCAGGTTCTGTGTCGCTCATCGGGGATGAATTTTGCGCTTCCGCGCGCCCCGCATTTGAGGATGGCTGAGACGAGGGGGCCGCCGCAGATTCATCTGAGCGAGCGCCGATAAACTGCATATCCGTCGCGTGAACTTCCAAAGTGTTGCGGGCGCGGCCGTCCTTGTCCGTCCATTCTTCCATCCGAAGCCGTCCTTCGATATAGACGGGGCGACCTTTGGTAAGATATTGCGAAGCCGTTTCCGCTTGACGCCCCCAGAGCGTGACGCGAAACCAAGTGGTAGAATCTTGCGTCTCCCCGGCGCGATCACGCCGCCGTTCGTTGGTCGCCATCGTAAAACTGCAGACGGGTGTGCCCTGTGGTGTGTAGCGAAGTTCCGGATCGCGTCCTAAATTACCGACGAGAATAATTTTATTGAATGACATGGAGGTTTTCCTTTCCGACGAATTTGAGCGTAGATACTACTTACGGACGGGCAACAAATCAAGAGGCAAGTATTTGAGCGCTTGAGATTGAATCTTAAGAGACGACTCGAAGTTGTTAAATCTCTTTATGTTAAAGTTCCTGAGCATTACGAATCTGGCGGTCATTGAGAATCTACAGATTGATTTCAAGGAAAACCTAAACGCGATTTCGGGAGAGACGGGAGCCGGTAAATCAATTTTAATTGACGCGCTCGCCCTACTGCTCGGCGCGCGGGCGGCGACGGATTTAATTCGCACGGGTGAGCAGCGCGCTCTCGTCGAAGGGTTTTTTGAATTAAGCGCGCGGAGTCTGGAGAAGTTGCGGAGCGTGCTCGGCAATTATGAAATTGAGCTTGAAGACGAAAAGCTGTTTGTTCGTCGTGAACTGCATGTGGCCGGCCGCAGCCGCCTGTTTATCAACGACCAGATCGCAAACTTGGCGACGCTGAAAGCGATAGCTCCTCTGCTCGTCGAAATTCATGGTCAGGGAGAGCAATATGCCCTCGGCGCGGCGCAGGCGCAGATGGAATTTTTAGACGAGTTTGCCGATTGCCGAAATTTGCGGGTGGAGATCGCAGGGGTCTACGCGCGCTGGAAAAGGGCGTGGCGCACGCTCGATGGATTTCGGCGGAAGGTGTCGGAGCACGCGCGCGCCGGTGAGGTGCTCGCTTACCAGTTGCAGGAGCTTGAGACGATTGCCCCGCGTCCCGGTGAAGACGAAGAGTTGACGGCCGAAAAAGTTTTACTGGCGAACGCCGAGAAAGCGTTTGAGTTGAGCACGAACGCTTACGCCGGATTATACGAGAGCGATGACAACGTGATTGAGCGGTTGAGTTTAATTAAAAGGCGTGTGCAGGATTTGGCGTTTATCGATCCGCGCGTGAATGGGGATTTAGAAATTATCGAAGCGGCGATCTTGAGTTTAACGGACACGGCCGAGAGTTTGCGCAAGTTTAATGAACGCATTGATTTCTCACCGGCGCGACTCGACAGGATCGAAGAGCGGCTCGCGGAATTGGAAAAGTTGAAACGCCGATACAATCTCGGCTTAAGTGAGATCGTGGAACTCAAAAGCGATTTGCAACAACGTCTCGCTGAGATGATCGATGTGTCAGGACGCATGGAGATGTATCGAGCGGAGTTGGCGGAGTCCGTGCAAGACTACCGGAGGGTGGCGGCAAAACTAACCGCGCGACGGCGGGAAGCGGCGCCGATTCTGGAAAAAAGAATCGAAAGCGAATTGGCGGCGGTGGCGATGGAGCGCAC
>JACCYN010000112.1 GCA_013696465.1 Pyrinomonadaceae bacterium | reverse complement strand
CGCCCGGCTTCGTCGAACTTCCCGAAGGCATATTCTCCGTCGCAGGCACGACGCCGAGCACCGGGATCAAAGGCTTAAGCTGCGCGATGGCGCGCATCATGCCGACAACAGTCGCGCCGCCCGTCATATCATACTTCATCTGCTCCATACCCTCGCCCGGCTTCAACGAGATGCCGCCCGTGTCAAACGTCACGCCCTTGCCGACGAAAGCGAGCAATCCATCGCTCGCATCATACGCTCCATTCTCCGGCGTATATTTCAACACGATCAGCTTCGCGGGTTGCTCCGAACCGCGCGCGACGCTCAGGAGCGATCCCATTCCCTCCGCTTCCATTCGCGCGTGATCGAGCACGTCAAACTCCAATCCGAATTCTTGAGCGACCTGTTGCGCGCGCTCCGCAAGGATCGTCGGCGTCATGTTCGCGCCGGGTTCGTTCGCCAAGTCGCGCGTGAAGTTGACGGATTCACCGATGATGCGCCCGCGCTCCGCACCGCGCCGCAACGCCGCTTCGTCCGTCCCTTCGGCGATCACCACGAGGCGTTCCACTTGTCTTTCTTCTTTATCAACCGTGCGATATTTGTCCGGCTCAAACAGCGACACAAAAGCGCCCTCGACGGCCGACGCGGCGGCGCGTTCAACGTCGCCCGCTTCCGCCTCGCCCGCGCGCAACACGAAGCCGATGGTTTTGATGTTCTTCCCGCGCAACATTCTTACGGCCGAACCGGCCGCCTGCGCGATCTGCCCGAACTTAAAATCTTTCTTCTCGCCCGCCCCGATAAGCAATAAGCGTTTGGCTTTCGCGGTTCCGTTCGCCTCCGGCAAATGCAGGTAAGCCGTCTCGCCTTCTTTACCTTTGAACTCTTCCGCCTCGATGATCGAACGAACAATGCCGCCCGCCGCCTCGTCGAGTTGGTGCAATAAATCTTCTTCAATTTTTTCGTCCTTAAAGACGACGACTGCCAGAGCTTGCACATCCGCTTGAATCGCTTTGCTCACGCTGGTTTGAACGTCCATTGGAGTTTTCCTTTTCTTATTGTTTCAAACGCTCTTTGAGTTGAACGCGCGTTTCACGCTCAACCGTGCGACGCATTTCAGTTTCCCTTTTATCATACAACTTTTTGCCGCGCGCCACGCCGACCTCCGCCTTCACGCGACCGTTCTTCAGATAAAGCCGCGTCACGACCAAAGTCATCCCGCGCGTGCTCGTCGCCTCGCCCAACCTATCTATTTCGCGGCGCCGCAACAGAAGTTTACGTTCCCGCACAGGTTCGTGATTCTCGCGGTTGCCGTGTGAGTAAGGCGAGACGTGCATGTTCAACAACCACGCTTCGCCGCCCCGCACCGTGACGTAAGATTCTTTCAACTGCACGTTTCCGGCGCGCACGCTCTTAACTTCCGTGCCCGACAAGGCGATCCCCGCTTCATATTTGTCGAGAATCTCGTACTCGTGAAACGCCGCGCGGTTCGTCACGATCACCTTTTCAATTTCCGCTACCGACATTGATTCACCTCCGATTGTCGAAGATGAACTTCGTCATTCGGGGTGACGCCGAAAACACCTTTGTCTTCGCTCGAATGCAGATCAGCGACTTCGTAAAGCGTGTTGCGTTGAACGGGTTGCAAATTCTCGTTCGTGATGCGCGCGCGCAGTTCGTCCGCCGGAACGTAACTGCCGAAATCCGCCCCTGCCTCGCGCGTGATTCTTTCTTCAATCAACGTCCCGCCGAGATCGTCCGCACCGCAATGCAGCGAACGAACGGCTTCGTCCAATCCACGCTTCACCCACGCAATCGCTTGTATGTGCGGCAACTCTTCGCGGAACAGCAGTCGCGTCACCGCGATCACGTTCAAAGCTTCCACGGTTTCGGGGCTTCGCAGATTGCGCTTAAGAGCGATGGGCGCGCGCGCGGCGACGAACGGCAGTTGAATAAATTCGGTAAACCCTCCGGTGCGCCGTTGTATGTCGAGCAGTCGTAGGAGATGCGCGGCGCGATCCTGCATCGTTTCAATGTGGCCGTACATCATCGTCGAAGTCGTTCGGATTCCAATGCGATGTGCGGTTTCCACGATCTCACACCATTCATCCGTCATCACTTTTTCATTGCAGAGTCGTCGTCTAACATCATCCACAAGAATTTCTGCCGCCGTTCCCGGCATCGAACCGAGTCCCGATGCCTTGAGTCGTTCGATGATGTTGCCGTAGCTTTCGCCTGTGCGTTCACTGATAAAAGCGATCTCTTCCGGCGAATAAGCGTGGACGTGCAAACGTGGAAACGCGCTTTTTATTTCACGCACAAGCTCGAAATAAAACTCAACCGGAGTTTTTCTATCCAGTCCGCTTTGAATTGTGACTTCCGTAATGCCGTAATTGATGCGCGCGGCGATGTGCTCCAAACACTCGTCGAGCGTCATACGGTAACTTTCCGCATCTCCATCGCTGCGCCGGAAATTACAGAATCCGCAATGCTGCACGCAGACGTTCGTCGGATTCAAATTCAAATTCACGACATATGTAACGCGGTCACTCCACAGCTTTCTTTTCAATTCATCCGCCGCCCGGTACATCTCGCGGCACATACCCGCATCGCGCAAATTGAGCAACTGCGCGATCTCATTTTGCGAGAGGAGTTCTCCGCACGCGCTCTTCTCTATCAACTCACCCGCTTCGCTCACAACACAATTCCCTTAAACTCACCGCGCAGAGGGCGCGACATCAACTCGTCTACCGCCACGCCCACGCTCTTTCCTTCGTAGAGAACCGCATAAACTTCATTTGTGATCGGCATCTCAACCCCGCAAGCATCGGCAAGCGATTTAACCGCCCGCGCCGTGCGCACGCCTTCGGCGACTTCACGCATCTCACCCGTTATGTCTTCTATTTCACGCCCGCGTCCCAACTCGTACCCGACGCGGCGGTTGCGTGAAAGTTCGCCCGTGCAAGTTAGCACCAGATCGCCCAATCCGGCTAACCCCGCGAGCGTCTCCGCGCGCGCCCCCTGCTTCACCGCCAACCGCGTCATCTCAACTAGCCCGCGCGTGATGAGCGCCGCCACGCTGTTTGCGCCGAGTCCTAAACCCGCGACCATCCCCGCCGCCAACGCCATCACGTTTTTAAGCGCGCCGCCGAACTCCGTTCCCACCACATCGTCGTTCGTGTAAACGCGGAGATTGCCCCGACCGAGCGCCTGCTGCACCGTCGCAGAATCTGTTTTGTCGAATCCGGCCGCGACGACGGCCGTCGGTTGTCCGGCGGCAACCTCCTTAGCGAAAGAAGGCCCTGACAAACACACGAAGCGCGGCGAAAAGCTTCTGCCGAACACTTCCGCAACGACTTCGGAAATGCGTTTGTTTGTTTCAATTTCAATGCCCTTGGTCGCGCTGACGAAAAGCATCTCCGGCCGCGCATACGGGGAAGCTTCCACGAGCAGCTCACGAGTTGCGTGCGAGGGCGCGGCGAGCAGCACGATCTCAGCGTCTCGCAAAACACTTTCCATCTCACCTGTCGCCTCAATGCCGTCCGGCAACCCGTGCCCTGCAAGATACAAATCATTAACTCTGCGCTCATTGATCGAATGGACGACACTTGCGTTGCGCGACCACAGACGCACCGTGTGACCCGCGCGCGCGGCGACAATGCCGAGCGCCGTCCCCCAACCGCCCGCGCCGATGATTGCGATAAGCATTTGAAAAGCGGGTGGTCAGGAGTCAGAAGTCAGAAGACAGAAGACAGAATGAAAACGGTCTCTCTATTCTGTCTTCTGACTTCTGACTCCCGACTTCTCGTTCGTTATTTTTCTTTCCGTTCCACTCCGAAGTCTGGCGATGTTGGCGCGATGCATGAAGATTACGAAGGCGCTGCCGATGATCGCCGTCGTTAAGAGCGGCGTTGTGTCTGTGGACGACTCCGAGTTTGAATTGATCAACCAAACGCACAAAGGCAGAATCGTCGCCGCGATGATCGAACCGAGCGACACATAGCGCGTCACAAAAACCACGATTAAGAAAACTGTCGTCGAGCACAGAACGGCGAGCGGCGCAAGACTTGCGAACACGCCCAACCCTGTCGCCACGCCCTTGCCGCCGCGAAACTTGAGCCACACGGGGAAAATGTGCCCGGCCACCGCAGCGAGCGCGGCGGCCGTCACCCACCAGTTAATTCCGAAGTCGTCCGTCAGTAACCACCGCGCCAACAGCACGGCCGCCACGCCCTTCAGCGCATCAAGCGCAAGCGTCAAAACGCCCGCGCCCTTACCCGCTTGCCGCGAAACATTCGTCGCCCCCGTGCCGCCCGATCCCGCCTCGCGCACGTCTGCACCTTTCGTCAAGCGCACGATGAGGTAGCCGAATGGGATTGAGCCTATTAGATACGCGGCGATTACAAACGCTACGAAAGACATTTAGCAAACTTTTTGCGGTAAATATAATTCGGACAAGTCAAAATTCTGCTTCATCATCAAGCAACTGCACATAGCTGAAACAAGGGTTAAGAGAAGTAGAATTTTAGGAAAAGTGTTCACTGTCACTTTTGTCCTTGAGTGTTCACATCAATCGTCTTCGTAGCAGATCGAGCGCGGCTTGCGAAGCGCGCCAGCGAATAAGTTGGCGGTCGCCGGGAAGCATCAGCTTGCGGTGTTCCGTGTGCGCGTCGTCCGCGAGCGCGATGTAAACAAGTCCGACGGGTTTCTCCGTGCTTCCGCCGCCCGGCCCCGCGATGCCTGTGACGCTCAAGCCGAAGTCCGCTTCCGCGCGGTGCTTGATGCCTTCCGCCATCGCCTCCGCCACTTGCGCGCTCACCGCCCCGTGCTCCTCGATCAACTCCGCAGGCACGCCGAGCGAACGAATTTTCGCGTCGTTCGAGTAAGCGACCACGCCTTCGAGGAAATAGCTCGACGAGCCGGGCACGTCCGTGAGTCGTTCGGCGATCAGTCCACCCGTGCAACTCTCAGCGACGGCAAGCGTAAAACCGCCGACGGCGAGGCGCAAGCCCACCACCTGCTCCATCGTCTCGCCGCGAAAAGCGAAAATGGCATCGCCCAGACGCTCTTCTATCTGCCCGGCTAAACCGTCGAGCAGCAGTTCTGCTTCCGATTCGGTTTTGCCTTGCGCCGTGAGGTGAATCTCGATTTCGCTACGGTTAAAGAGAATCGTCGTCTGCGGATTTTCGTATTGCGTGTAGACGGGCGCGATTGTGGAGTCCACCGCCGATTCGCCAAGCCCCGCGACGCGCAAAATGCGACGCGCCACGCGCAGGTCTCCAGCTTTCGTCGTCAATTTCGGGAGCACAAAGTTTTCAAACATCGGGCGCATCTCGCGCGGCGGCCCCGGCAGCAACGCGATGGCGCGATTCTCGTGTTCGATGTACATGCCGGGCGCCGTGCCGTTCGGGTTATCGAGCACCTCCGCGCCTTCAATGACCATCGCCTGCCGCGCATTGATCTCCGGCATCTGGCGATTCATCCGCACAAACTTCTCACGAATCCCGTCAAGAACTTTTTCGTTGTAAGCGAGACGCCGCGAAAGGGCGCGCGCGGCGATCTTGCGCGTGATGTCGTCTTCGGTCGGCCCCAATCCGCCCGTCGTAATCACGATGCGCGAACGCTTAACCGCATCACGCATCGTTTCTTCCAAACGCGCGTCGTCGTCGCCGACAACAATTTTGAGTTTAACTTCGACGCCAATGCCGTTAAGCTTTTCGGTGAGCCACAAACTGTTCGTGTCCGTGCGGTCGGGCGTGAGCAGTTCCGAGCCGATGGCGATGATCTCAGCCGTAAGCATAATTTAAGAGAGACCGACAAACGGACGTAACTCAGCAACGATTAAAGTTGACGAAACCGTAGAGGCAAGTCCACCCCCTCGCTCTGGTCATAAAAAGACGGGCAGAGGACTTGCCCCTGCCCCTACAGAACTTTCTACAAATTTTCGTCGCGCCGGGGATGTTGAACTTTAAGACTTACTCATTTAAGGCTCGAAAGTCCGCTTCAAGCGGTTTTCTTTTCTTCGTAAACGTCGCGCAAAACATCCGCGATGGGCCGGCGGTGCGCCGCCTCGTTGGAAGCGTTTGCCGTCGCTGTTGTCGGCGTCGTCACAGATTCTTTCGGGGCAAATTCGTTGAGGGCGACAGCAAAGCGCGCGGTCTCAGACGCGCGTTGAGATTGCTGGGTGAGCAACTGTTCTTCATGGGAGCGGATGCGCTCGCGCGATTCAGTGAGCATCAAGGCGGCGCGCGTGCGGCGCGCGCGTTCGAGGCTGCGGATCGCGGCCATGGTTTGCGGCTCCTGCGCGGGTTCGCGCTCAAGCTGTCGTAGCGCAGTCACGTAGCGGTGCAGTTCGATGGACGGATCGAAGCGATGGCTTTCATCCGTCTCTTCGTCTTCGACGAGTTTGGCAAGAAGCTTGCACGTTTGCGCATCGTCTCCGGCGCGTTGGTGCAGCGCCGCAAGCGCGAAGAGGACGAGCGGCGGCGCGTCGTTCATGTTCTGCAAAATCCTCTCGCCGTGACGGATGACGCGGGCGATCTCATAACCGTACCAACGCCGTTCCTCGTCGCGCAGAATCTCGCTGGCTTCGATGTAGAATCTGAAGATGCTGCCGATCTGCTGCTGCTCGCTGTGCTGCACGGCACGATAAACGAAATAGACGACGACCGTAAAAAAGATGATCACCGCCGGAGGAACGCCCATCGTCAACATCATCGTGATAATGACGATGATCGCCAGCAACTTCTGTGTTGTTTCTTTGCCCTTACCGCCCATGACAATGTAAAACCCGCTTCGTTATTCGCTCTTCGCGCTACTGATGCGCTCACGAATTCGTTTGCCAACATCTGCGGTGGAGAGAGAACCGCCGAGATCGGAAGTCGTCTGCCTTTGTTCGACGGTGTAGCGCACTGCGTCTTCAAGCGCGCGGCTCGCCCGCCCGTAGTCGAGGTATTCTAGCATCATCGCCGCAGTCAGGATAGCTCCAACGGGATTAGCGACGTTTTTACCCGCGAGCGGCGGGGCGCTACCGTGCACGGGTTCAAACAGCGACGTGCGGCCGGGATGAATGTTGCCCGAAGCGGCCATCCCTAAACCTCCCTGCAACGCCGCGCCGAGATCGGTCAAAATGTCGCCGAAGAGATTGTTCGTCACGATCACGTCGTACTGCGCCGGGTCGAGAACCATAAACATCGTCATCGCATCAACGTATTGATGCCGCGCCTCAATCTCAGGGTAGCGCGCGGAGACTTCTTTGAACACGCGCTGCCACAAGTCGCCGCCGAAACGCTGCACGTTTGATTTATCGGCCATCGTCACGCGCCGTCTGTTATGTTGACGCGCATACTCGAAGGCGGCGACAATGATTCTTTCAACTCCCGCGCGCGTGTTCAATTCTTCTTGCGTGGCGATCTCCACTGCCGTCCCCTTGCGCAAGAAGCCGCCCGCGCCGCAGTACGCGCCTTCCGTATTTTCACGAAACACAACGAAATCAATTTCTTCCGTTGTGCGATTGCGAAGCGGCGTCAGATCGTTATGAAACAGGCGCACAGGACGCAAGTTAATATAGAGATCAAGACCGCGCCGCATTCCGAGCAGAATGTCTTCGGCGTGCTGGTTTGAAGGCACGCGCGGATCGCCGAACGCTCCGGCGAGAATGGCGTCAAAGTTTTCGGCGAGCATTGTGAGCACGCCGTCGGGCAAACTTGTGCCGTCGCGCAAATAGCGATCCGCGCTCCAATCGAAATGCTCGAATTGAAGTTGCACCCCGTGCGTATCGCGCAACAGTTCGAGCGTCTGCACGGCTTCGCGGATCACTTCAGGGCCGATGCCGTCGCCGGGAATGACGGCGATGCGTTTCGTCTCGCCGCTCATTGATCGTCTGTCTTCGTCACCGCGCCGCGATCCGATGGCGAGGTCGCTTCAACTACCGTCGCGTCTTCCAGAATTTGCAGGGAGTAAGTTGTGTTCGCCGGAACACAATAGCTATCGCCCGCGCGCACCTCAAATGAATGATTATCAATCGTAATCTTCAACGCGCCTTTAACGACGTAGGCGACATACTCGTAAGGGTTTTGATGATCGGGTTTGCCTGCGCCCGCTTTTTCGTTTTCCCACAGACGCATCGCCATTCGCTCGCCGTTGACAAGCAGGCGTTCGCCTTCCGCCCCGCGCGAGGCATGTTCGCCCCGCACCATAACCGTCTCCGCATGATGATCCGCCATTTACCTTCTCCCTTTTTGGAAGTATTAAAACTCGATTGCCTGAAATCATGAATAACAATCCCTTACGGCATTCTTATCACAATTCCTTTTCAAAAAGGCACGCAGAGAGGAAAGGGACGCACGCCGCGCAAAACCTTCTCAGCAGTTCTCTCTTTCTCAAACATTCAGCGTGTGTTTTTGTTCATCAGACGCTCTTCGATGCGCGGCAAACTCGCCAGCACCACGTCGCCGACCGCTTTCAAACTCTGCGGCGAGATTTTATCGAGCGTATCTTCGGCCGTGTGCCAATACTCTCCGTAGCCGCCGAACTGAATGAGGTCAACGGCGTTGATGCCCGCGTTCAAAAAAGGAATGTGATCGTCGGTGATGCTTTCGGATTCGTTGACGAATTGCGCGGCGTGATTCGTCTCGCGCGCCGTCGTCCAGATGATGTCCGTCAGCCACGCCGTGCCCGTTGACTCGCGCGGGATTTGCAGATTTTTGTAGCCGATCATGTCGAGCAAGATGAGCGCGCGCACGCGCTTCAGTTCGCCCTTATCAATCAACTGCGCGACGTAGCGACGGCTGCCGTAAGTGTTGTCCGGCTCTTTCTCGGTTCCGCAATCGTCCCAATTTTCGCAGAAAGCTTCTTCGCCATCGAAGAAAACGAAGCGAAGAGTGAAGCGTGGTTTCTTATTTTGATGCGAGAGGGCAAGCACGCGCGCGATCTCCATTACCGTTCCGGTTGACGATCCACTGTCGTTCGCTCCGACGAAGCGAAACTCTTTGACGAGCTTTGTATCATAATGGCTGGCGATAATGATCTGGTCGCTTGATTCGCCCGCGAGTTCCGCCGTGACGTTCGCCATGCGGCGCTTGCCGACGGGCGTGCGTGTGTCAAACTCGTCAACCGAAACTTGCAGATTGTAAGAGCGAAGTTCGTTGACGATCATTTCGCGCGTGCGCGCAAGCTCTTTCGATCCGGCGGGGCGCGGCCCGATTTCAACCATCCGGCGCACGTGAGCGAACGCGCGGTCGGCGTCGAACACGGGCGCGTTGGCAGCGGCGGGCGAAGCAGTTGGATTGGTAACGGGAGACATAGCAGGTGTAGGCGAAGCATTGTTTGTGTCCGAAGCAGGTTTACCGGGACACGCGAGGAAGCCGAACGGAAGCAAGCAAAAGAGAAGCGCAAATTGCGGGCGCGCGCGTGAACAGCGACGAAGAATTTGCAGTGTGCGTGTTGACGTATAACGCATTAGGTTGATTTAGAAAACCTTATTTGTTTGAACTTGCGACGAGCAGTGAGACGGCCGCTTACTTTCTCGTTTGAAGAATCAACAAGTTTGCAAGTTGCGGATTGAGACGCTGAAGAATCGTCACCTGCTCTCTCGCCAATTTCTTCGCTCCGCTACGGTGGTAAGCGTAGCCGAGATTAAAGTGCGCGGCGGCATAATCCGGTCGCAAACTGATCGCTTTCTTGTGCGCTTCAATGGCATCGTTCCAGCGTGCGAGCGCGCCGAAGGCGTAACCCAAATTGTTGTGCGCTTCCGCCCAGTCGGGGCGCAGGCGCACTGCTTCTTGGAAGGCGAGGATTGATTCGTTTTTCTTTCCGAGCCGCGTGTAGGCAACGCCTAAATTAAGGTGCGCAACGGCTAAATCGGGCTTAAGGCGAACCGCCTGTTGAAGCGACTCTACGGCTTCCGGGAAACGACTCAAATTGTTGTACGACCAACCGAGATTATTGTGCGCTTCCGGGTAATCGGGCTTCGCCGCCACCGCCTGCTTGAAAGCTTCGGCGGATTCAGCAAAGCGGCGCAACTTGCCGAGCGTGTAACCCAATTTGTATTGCGCTTCGGCGAAAGCGGGGCGCAGACGCACGGTTTGCCGGTAAGCTTCGACGGCTTCCGCGTTGCGATCTTTTTTGCGCAACGTGTCGCCCAAGTTGTAAAAAGTGTCGGCGTCATTCGGCGCGAGTTTCGTGGCGCGCGTGTAAGCCGTGATCGCTTCGTCAAAGCGATTAAGGTTGTAGTAAGCGTCGCCGAGTTCGCTCAAGGCGTCGGCGTTATCGGATTTGAGACGAATGGATTCGGTATAGGCGGAAGCGGCTTGCTCGTATTGTCTGAGTTTTGAAAGAGACGAGCCGAGATAATAGTTGGCGTCGGCGTCCGCCCCGTCTAAACGAAGCGCCTGCTGCAAGGAAGCGACGGCTTCCGCGTGACGCTCCAGCTCGTGATAAGCGAAACCTAAATTGAAATGCGCATCGGCGAAATTGGGATCAAGACGAATCGCACGCTGAAAAACCTCGACGGCTTCCGCATAACGATTGTTATTACTAAGCGCCAGCCCTTGCTCATTGAGCGACTCGGCGGTAACGGACGGTGTCGCCGTCGTCGCAGTTGTGGATGCGGCGCGCGTCGTGGGCTGTGCGGGTGGCGCGGAGCGAGTTGTTGGTGTTGTTGCTGTCGTTCGCGGCGATGACGCGGGGCGACGGGCGGCGCGATTCGGAGAAGCGTTTGCAGCGATCTGAGTTGCGGAAGACGGGCGACGGGTCGGGGGCGAAGCGTGCGAAGAAGAAGATGTTGTTGATGATGGACGGCGCGCGGGTGGTGTGCGTTTCTTTGCGACGCGCACACGCTCCTCGAATGGCGGAGGCTCGATGATCGCGCCGCCGCTCGTTATGTCTTGCGCGTGGGGGAGAGCGATGCCGTTACAATTAAGGGCACAGACAAACGCGAAAAGAACGGCACGCGAGGAGGAAGCGTGTTTGTTCATTTTGGGCTACCTCTCAAGCCTGAGCTTATGTTTTTCGATGTTCGGACGGACGCCGCGCCGCGCGTTCACGTTCGCTCATCGCGCGCCCGCGCCCGGCCATTAAATCGAGAATTTTTCCGCCGATCATTCCCGGCACGCTCATCACCGCGTTCAAAGTTTGGTATGCCGTGACCGCTTCAAATTCGGCGAGCGCGGCCATCTTTCGTCCAAGCGGCATTTCGCGGAACTCACGCCGGAAATCTCTCACGGCTTCGTCTGCCGTCTCATTGCGTTCGGTGCGCGGCACGGGGCGCACGGAGAGATCGCCGCCGCGTTCGATCTTCGTTTGACATGCAAGGCGTTCGCCCGCCGCCAAGCGTTCGGGGCTGAGGCGCGTGCGCTCGGCTTCGGTCAAAGACGAAAGCAACGTCATGCCTTCTTCGACGACAACCGCGCACGTATCACATTCGCCGCGCCCGTTACACTCGGCGGGCAAATGCACGCCTAAGCGCTTCGCTGCGTCCCACAGGTAAGTGCCTTCGGCGATCACCCCGCGATGTTCTTCATCACCAAATTTTAGATTAACGCTCATTCAATTTCCTCTTAACGTCGAAACAAAAATCTTGACGCCCGATGTGCAGGGAGAAGTGAATCAAAAATTACACCGCCCACCTCTAATAAGCAAGTTCTCCCTTCCAAACCAAAAGCGAAGGAAATTCCATCATCCCTTCGCTCTTCACTTCCCGTTCGATTGGGAACGCTTCGGCTACTTTGCCGCCCGCGCATAATCGAGATGGACGTGCGTCTCGACGCTTGACTCGATCTCTGCACGCTCATTTCTTTCTCTTCGACAATCGGCGCACACGCCGAAGATGCGCAGCGAATGCTGCTTCGGCTCATACTCATGTTCGGCGGCGATACCGTCAAGGAGGCGTTTAATTTCGGCGGAGAAGAACTCGACGGTGCGCCCGCAACCCGTACAGATCATGTGGTCGTGATGCGGAAATTTGTTATTCGGTTCATAGCGCGTGCGCCCGTCGCCGAGTCTAACTTCGCTTGCCAATCCCGCTTCGGTGAGAAGTTTAAGCGTGCGGTAGATCGTCGTCTGCCCGATGGTCGGGTCTTGCGCTTTGACGAGATGATAAAGGTCTTCGCTTGAGAGATGATCTTCTGTGCGCAGGAAAACATCCACGATCAGATCGCGCTGCGCCGTGCGCTTCAACCCGGCGCGCTGCATATGGCGGTAGAACTGATCTTTCTCCGCCGTCAAATCCGACGAATTCGTTTGAAACGGCGCTTCAGTTTTCGACACGGAAGGTATTTTACACTACACCTCGCTCGCCTGTGAAGCGTTTGGACAGACGGCAAAAGGCTATGCTATCTTGCAATCCGTCAACGCTTAAAGCCGGGGTGGCGGAACTGGTAGACGCAACGGACTTGAAGCAATTTGAGCGCGCGAGGCGAAATCTTCGCGTGGATGGAGTCAAAGTCGGTGAAACCTTCAATATGGCAACACCGAGCTAAGTTTGGAGGAGATGTTTTTGCCGCGGTAATTTGGAGTTAAGGCGTGGCAATTCGGGCAGAGCAAGCGTAAGTTTGAAAAGCGATTGTCTTGGTGATTGCCGTTAATGTGATCAAGCTCAAGCGGAATCGGTTGACCTAGCCATTCAGCATTAAAGCAATTGGTACAAAGACGCTCAAGCAATCCTTCGGACAACAAACGCATCTTCAGCTTATAAGATTGAATTGGCAGTTCGTTAGCCAAGAACTTTTCGATCTTTTGCTTTGCTCCGGTTCTTTTGCCTTTATTCCAACATTGTCCGGTGAAATGCGACGTATCCAATCCGAAATGCTTAACGGCTTTTCGCAGCACGTCGTAATTACCGCCGTATGGTCTGACGCCAAGTTGAATTAAAACTTGCGCAAGCGAATAGGATTCTCTGATCGCTTGGCGAAGTTGTAATTCGGTGTACTTGCGAAGTTTCATGCGCAACTCCAAAAAAGTGTAGAGACTAGACGGCTCCCGCCTGACTGTCAATTCTTTTGATAAAAGGCGAAGGTATAGTCCAGACCACAAATTGCGATTTATGCAAGCGGCGAAAGCTGTAGTTGGTAAGAAAATCCGTTGACCCTTGTGGTCGTGCGGGTTCGAGTCCCGCCCTCGGCATTCTTAAGGGAAAAGGCAACTGTTGAGGTTAAAGCAGTTGCCTTTGTTTTCAGTATTTTACGGGCGGCGGATGGTTTTCACTGTTCGCACTGTTCACATCAAAATCGCAAAATTTCCAAAAAAC
>JACCYN010000227.1 GCA_013696465.1 Pyrinomonadaceae bacterium | reverse complement strand
AGAAACGCTCGTTCGGCGGCCCCTTTCTGACAAGCAACTCAATCGCGGCACGTTGCTCTGCGGTTGCCATCTGCGGGAAAAACCATTTGAGCGCGACCGCCTCGCCTCCGAGTTGCGCTTTATAAACTTCGCCTTGCCCGCCCGCGCCTAAGAGTTTCTCGGCCGTGCAGGGCATACCCGACGGTTCGGTGCGGACAGTTTGCCCTTCGCGTAAAATTTGATCCATCTTCCTCCGTGTCGCTCCTATTGTCTGTTTCCCCGGCTCTCGACGCGCGCGCCGTATTCCGTTTCCCACGTGGCGATGCGGTTTTCCGTGATGTCGCAATTCTCGACGTTCGCCGCGCCGTTCTCTTTCACCCGCACGCCGACTTTGCCGTTGCGTTTGATGTTGCAGTTTTGGATAATTGCGATGCCGCCCGCGTGCACGCTCACGCCCGCGTCCGCATTGCCGTTGATCTCGCATTCAATCAACTTAGCGCGCCCGTCGTCGCTTAACAGAACGCCCGCATCTTCGCCGTTGTGAATGCGGCACTCGCGCGCCGTGAGATTGCCGCCGAGCGTCACGGCGACGTTCGCCTCCGCGTTGCCGAAGATGTTGCAATCCTCCAACAACGCGCGACCGTTGCGGTGAACGAAGACGCCGGAATTCCCTCCGCGATAAATCTGGCAACGCCTCACGGTCGGCTCACCTCCTTCGCTGATGCCAATTCCGGCCGAAAGATTATCGTAAACGTCGCAATCCTCAATCACACCCGCGCCCCCGTCCCAGACGACGATCCCGGCGTCTCTTCCGTCGTGAATTTTGCATCCTTTGATAAGGGGCCGCGCGCCCCCGCTGATGGCGACGCCGACGTTCGCATTTCCGTAGATGTCGCAGTCCTCGATCCGCCCGGCCGCGTTCTCGAAGATGTAAATGCCCGAATCTGTGCTGTCGTGAATTGCGCAGCGACGAATGATTGGGTCGGACATCGCGTTGAGAATGCCGACGCACGAAAGCGAGTTGGATGCGATGTCGCAATCTTCTAAAATCAATTTCCCTTGCGGAATGTCAACGGCGAAAAACTTCGCGCCCGCGTTCGCCTGCGCACGCAAAGTCAGCCCTCGCACAATCGCTTGCGATGTTTGCATCCGAATGCAACTATCCCGCCTGCCCGTCACAACGATCTCTTCGCGCAACCCGTCGCCCGTGATCTCAACGAATTTATCGAGCAGCACGCTTTCATCATACACGCCCGGTTTGACGAGAATCTGCGCGCCCGCCGCAACATTTCTGATCGCTTCGTTAATTGAAGTGTAATCGCCGTTGCCTGTCCGTGAGACGATGACGACAACAGCAGCAGCAGGCGCAACGACGGAAGTTGTCGCAGTCGCCGCTTGTGTTTGCGTGGTAGTAGCAGCAGCGACGGGCGCAAAGTTCGCGTGTGTTTGCTCTGCGGGTTTCGTCTTTTCTTCTAACTCTTGAAGTTGCTCGTCCGTAATCACTTTGAGCGCGAGCGCCCACGAAGCGACCGCCCAGCGCGCCGCGTCTTCAGACATCGCCAAGTTATCGTGCAAACGCCCCGCGAGTCTGGCAAACAACACGGCGCGCGGCGTGCCCACATTCGATTGAAGTAAATCCGCCGCGACACGCTCTTCGACGGCGTTGACGAGCACGGCGATTTCGCGTCGCTGCCCCGCGCAATAATCGCGCAGCAAACCTTCGAGGCGGCGCGGCTCGTCAATGATGGCGCGACCGTGACGCCGGACGATCTCGCAAAGCTGCTGGCGGACGACGTTGTTCATCAATCACGTTTACGCGCCTGAGCTTTGTCCTTGTCCAGCGCGGCGATACTCTTCGATGGATGCAAGCTCGCGCCTTCCTACCGCCTCCAGCCGCTTTAGCCAAGTTTCTTTGTGAGGTCTAAGCGTGTTGACGAGGATTTCGGCGATGGCGAGATTGCGAAACCATTTCTTGTTCGACGGAACGATGAACCAAGGCGCGCCGGGTGTGCTGCAATTATTGATCGCATCTTCGTAAGCACTCGTGTAATCATCCCAATGCTCGCGCTCTTTCCAATCGCCGACCGAGAGTTTCCAAAACTTCGTCGCGTCCGCTTCGCGCTTCAGCAGACGCCCCTCTTGCTCTTCGCGGCTGATGTGGAGGTAGAACTTGAGAATGACCGTATTGGAATCTGCTAGCAAACGCTCGAAGTTATTGATGTGCTCGTAGCGCCCGC
>JACCYN010000223.1 GCA_013696465.1 Pyrinomonadaceae bacterium | reverse complement strand
CCGGCCGTACCTGGCGCGAATACGATGCGCCGACCCGCAACAGCCGGCAGCGCTGTTTCAGCGCAGTGCGCAACCATTCCGCAGCTTCGTCGCCCATGTCGTCGGCCACGGCATGATCGCTGAAAATCCTTACGTTCCGCCGACTCGCTCTTCGCTTCGCGCCGCGATTTCCCGGAAGCTCAAGCGCAGTTCACCGCTCGCCGCCACAAAGACGAAACCGGATGGGTCGATCGCGACCTCGATCGTCGCCAGCTCTCGTGTGTTCCGTTGCGTCAGAAATGTGTCGGTCTCGTCGACGACAAGGAACTCACGATCGTGCAGAAACCCGTGCGTGCCCAGTTGCACCTCCTGGAGCGAAATTCCGCGGCACGACTTGATCGGATAAATGAAGAGCCCGGTGATCTGAATCACACCGCGATTCTATCGCACAATCGCGCGCTCATGCAGGGGTACTTCTTGGCCGGCTTGAACAGCGAGCGGAGAGCCTTCAGCGCTGCCGGGTGATAGCCTCCGATCCGCCCACCCGCGGCGCGATCTTCTTGCCCTCAGGATTCGCCGCCGGCCCAGTCATGTAGCGCCGCCGCTCAGTACCTCGATTCCCACGTCGGCTAGCGTTCAGAGCTTGCCCCAGAGCGTTGGGGTCGCGAGTTCAATGCTGTTGCCGCTCGGGTCACGGAAGTAAATCGAGCGACCTCCTTGCTCCCAATCGACCACCTGCTCGATTTGAACTCCGAAGCGCGCGAGCCGCGCCTGCCACGCGTCCAGCTCCTCTCCGCCCGCCGCAAACGCCACGTGACCTTCCCCGCTCGTCCCATGCGACGGCACCTCGCGGCCGGAGAGGGCGCTCAGTTTTGGATCGAAGATCAAGAGCACCGATCCTTCGCCGCGGAATGCGATGAGAAGTTCACTTCGGTTGATGACCTCGAGCCCGACGACGTCGCGATAAAATCTCTCGGCCTCGTCCAGGTCATTCGCATACAGCACTGTCTCGAAGATGCGCATGCGTTCGGTTTAGCAGCCCGGAGGTGAACTGCACAACGTGTTCGACCTTTCTCGGGCGCGTGCTATGGCTCCGCCATGCCGCAGATCACAGCCCCGGCCGCGCTTGGCTACCGGATGCCGGCAGAATGGGAACCGCATACCGCCACCTGGCTCTCCTGGCCGCGACGCGAGGGAATCAGCTTTCCGGATGCCTACGACCGCGTGCTGCCGACGTTTCGCGAAATGGTGGCAGCGCTGCTCGCGTCCGAGCCCGTTGTATCAACGTCTCAAACGGCGCGTATGAGGCCGAGGCGCGCGCGGCACTCGAGGGTTTGCCGCAGCGCGGACCTGCCCGCGAGCTAGGCAAATTTCTACATCGCAAACACGGTCGTCCTGGTGCCGACGTTCGCCGATCCCAATGACGCGCGCGCCGTCGCTACGGTGCAAGCCGCTTTCCCAAATCGGCGCGTCGTCGCGATCGACTGCCGCGAGCTAGTTTGGGGACTTGGCGCCTTTCATTGCCTGACGCAGCAGCAACCGCGATAAAGCGCGGCTTGCGCCTCTACAGCTTTCCGAGCGCTTTCAGGCACTCACGGCCGATCGCGATCCGCTTCGGCGCGTCCGCATCGCTCTTCATGTCGATGTTCAAGGCGAACGGATACGACTTCGCGTCGCGCTCGATCCATCCCACCCACCAGCCGATCTGCCGCCCGCCGGTCTCTGGCCAATACCATCCGGTCTTGGCGTGCAGCTCGTAACTCTCTGTTTTCTCCAGCAAGGTGATCTCCCTCACTGCGCGCAGGCTCTCGGCTTTGACGGGTAGTTTGCCTTGGACGAGGCGGCTGAGGAACTCGGTCTGCTCAACCGCCGAGATGGCGAGCGGCCCGTCCAGCCAGAAGCGATCAACCACATTACCGATCTCCATATTTCCGTAGAAAAACTCCCGCAACATTTCGCGCATTCGCTTCAGGCCGATGCGCCGCGCCAGCTCTTGATATACGGGCACATTGGAAGCCTTGAACGCGTCGCGCAGATGCATGTCCTGTTCCCACGCCTTGATGCGCTGAGGCTTTCCGCCGTAGGGCAGGACTTCATCAAGAGT
>JACCYN010000188.1 GCA_013696465.1 Pyrinomonadaceae bacterium | reverse complement strand
CACCGAATATCACCGCACGATGTTTGCCGATTTCGTGACAGACTTGCCTGAACAAACTCGCTTCCAACTCCGCGATACGCTCCTGCGCGTTAACGACGAGAGTTTCGTGTTCCTTGAGTTCGAGCGTCACGAAGCGTTCGCCCTGCACGAGCGTCTGCTTGCGCGTGTAATCCTGTGGGACGAGATGCAGATTCGGGCGCGTGACCTCAATGTAATAACCGAAAACTTTGTTGTAGCCGACGCGCAATGATTTGATGCCGGTGCGGGCGCGCTCACGCGCTTCCATCTCGGCGAGAAACTTCTTTCCGTTGCGCAACACATCGCGCAGCCGATCCAACTCTTCCGAGAATCCCTCTCGAATCACGCCTTCGTTTCTCGCTCCGCCATCGTTGACGGCTTTGCGGATTAACTCGGTCGCCCTATCGCACGTGGGGAGTTGAGTAAGCGTCGCGCCGAATCTCTTTGTGTCTCTCTGCAGGACGCGGCGCAACTCCGTGATAACTTCAAGGCTTGCGCCGAGCGCCACGAGTTCGCTGGCGGTTGCCGCTCCGGTGTGCGCGCGCGAGAAAAGCCGTTCGATGTCGCGGACGCTATCGAGCCAATGGATCGTTTCGGCGAGATCGTCCGCTCGCTCCGTGAACCATGCAACGTGCTCTTGACGCCTGACGATCTCGGCGACATCGAGCAGCGGATGCCGCAGCCACTTGCGAAGCAGACGCCCGCCCATCGGCGTGCGCGTGCGGTCAAGCACCGCGAGCAGCGACGCTTGCGGAGAACTGCTCTCGAAGATTTCGAGACTGAGAAGCGTCTGCGCGTCGAGCATCATGTAGTTCTCCGCGTCGTAGCTCGCAAGGCGTGTCAACCCTTCGGCGATTGTCGTCTGCGTTAAGCGCAAATACGAGATGATGCAACCGGCGGCAGCTGCGGCCAGCGGTCGGTCGCGCAACCCGAAAGCCGCGAGCGTCGTTGAACCGAAGTGTTCGAGCAGAATTCTCTTCGCATGTTCGTAATCAAACTCTTTGTCCGGCAATCTCGTTAAAAAACTTTTGGGCGGAACAGAATCGGACGGAAAGCTTTCAGCCACGAGTAACTCTGACGGATTGAGGCGTTCGAGTTCGCGGAAAGCATCGGCCGTCTTGAGTTCGGCGGCGGCAAACTCGCCCGTCGTCACATCGGCGTAAGCGAAGCCTGTGTTTCCTCCTTCGGTGACGAGCGCGGCGAGGTAGTTATTGGCTTTGCTTTGCAGCAAGCCGGGTTCGAGCACCGTGCCGGGCGTAACGACTCTCACCACGTCGCGCTCGATGAGACCGCGCCCGCCCGCTCCGCCCTTAACGGGCGCGTCGGTTAGTTGCTCGCAGATAGCAACGCGAAAGCCGCGCGAGATGAGCGTCGCCAGATGGCGCTCAAGGCTGTGATGCGGCACGCCCGCGAGCGGCACGCGCGCCCCCTTGCCCATCGGCTTTGAGGTGAGGGCGATGTCTAATTCGCGCGCGAGCGTTTGCGCGTCACCGTCAAAAGCTTCGTAGAAATCGCCAAGTCGAAACAGCAGCAGCGCGTCCGGGTGACGCTTCTTGATCGTCAGATACTGTTTGCGGAGCGGCGTTTGATTGTTCATTAATCGAAGAGTTGAATGAGTAAATCTTCGACCGATGTGAGGTGGCGGTGAAGTTTTCGCAATTGTTCAAAACTTAAGATCGTCGTGACGTTATCAATTTCGTGGAACGCGCCGCGCTGTCCGAGCGTCATGGCTTTGCGCGCGCGGTTGGTGTCGGCTTCGTTCGAGACGATCAGATAGGGCTTCGAGCGTTGCGCCTCGTAAGCCTGTTTGAGTTTGGCGAGCGCGGCGTCAATGTTTCCTTTGCGCTGCACTTCAAAGACGTGGCTCAAGCGCGGGCTTGTTCTGCTTTTCCGCCACACAACGTCGTAGTATTCGTATTCCAACTGCGCGTGGTAGCCGAGCACGCGGCCAACATCGGCGATCATGCTTTGCACGTCCGTGTGCGTGAAGCTTTCGAGCGCAGTCGTCGCTCGCTCAAGCGTAAAAGTTGATCCTTCGGCGACGACGCGCTTGCGCCCGGCGGACGTGATCTGCCAGTGCCCGCGCGCGCGTTCGATCTCGCCGTTTTGGTCGAGCGCGCGACCGGCGCGTTGCACAAGACGCCGCCATCCTTTTCCGCCCTCGTTATAAAGCAGATTCGCTTCTTGAACTTGTGGAAAATATGCGGTGAGACGCCCGTAGATAAAGCGCACGTCCTCGAAGCCGCCAGTGGCGACCAACTCTTGCAGGATCGGCAACTCTACACGCGCGATGCTCGGATAAGTCATCACTGAACAAGTATTTTCCTTTCGCGCAAACTTACAAGATAACCCGCGGAGCAAGCAAGTGTTAAAGCGATTCTCGTCACACTTTCTTCATGCTCTCACACTTCGCCCTATTCAAACAGTTTGCTCAGAGCGACAAGCGTAATTCACGCGCGGCGCAATCAAAGAACTGTCTTTGCTCTTTGATTGAAAATAAAACACGAGCAACCTGCCCTTACGATACATTTCGGTACGGGCACAAACAGTGTTGTACACACGGGAAGCTAAATTCCCTAATAATGCTTAGTAAATTTAGGTTTCGTTTTGCTTGATTGAGTCGCGTTCGCAACTGGCATAATCGTTGCATCGCTGATGAATTACAGAAGCCGGATTGACCGGAAAACTTGAGGCGGGCGACGATTAAAAAAGGAGACGGCAAAAATGTTGTGGACAATAGTGGTGATTCTCTTGGTTCTGTGGTTGCTGGGCTGGGGTTTTGCTGGAGTCGGCAATTTAATTCATATCCTGCTCGTGATCGCTGTTGTGGTGTTGGTTATTAATTTAATAACAGGACGCCGCGCGGTTTAGACAAAATCATTTGAGTAAGAATGATTCAGTAAATGTGCGTTATGCTTCTCAAGCATAACGCACATTTCTTGTTTTACTGTTTCATCAAAAGGCGCGGATCAATTTCACTTTCAACCCGCGCCACCGGATAAAGATTCAATTGTTCGTCGCGGTAAGATGAACGGTCGAAAAAGAAACGCAAGCGTTCGCGCGGATTGGCCGCAAACTTCGGATCGTTTGCGACGCGCTGATTAAATTCGCGGCGCAAGTTTTCGTCTTTTTCCATCATCTCGCGCGCAATGCGCTCAAGGACATAATCCTCGGCATACTCTTTCTGCTCAAAAACAGGATTGAAGAATCCCCACGCGAGAAGCGAGTCGGGAGCTTCGGGTTCGAGCAAACTCATCAAAACACGCGCTCCCCTTTGCGCTGTTTCGATCACGATTGAACCCGATGAAAACGTTCTCCGCTCACGCACGGCGGCGACTTTGTAGACGGGCAGCACGCGCCCCTCAAAAGAATTCGGACTGAAGCGCACCTCGCTGAAGCGATAGCTTTCAACGTCAATCGTCAACTCTTCCCGCAACCTTTCAAATTCAATTCCGTGCCACTGTATTCGATCAATCACTTCCGTCCATTGCGGCGGCACGACATAGTAACGCGGCACAGCCACCGTCACCTTTGCTTTCGCTTCGTTAAAAAACGGAACATTAAGATCGAGCGGCTTGGCGCCGTAGATGAGGCGCATCTGACCGGATACTTCGCTCGACTCGCGCCGGTACTCAACGCCCTTAAACTCAAACGGCACTGATTTGTCGGTCAGTTCAACGCTAAGAGCGATGCGCTTCGACGGAGCAGTTTGTCGAGCAAGATTGATCGTTTCTTCGTCCGACTCGCGCGCGAGGCGCAAGAGTTCTTCAGGCGCACGGTTGATTTCTTCCAGCGTGCGGCGCAGCACGTCGTATGTGCCGCGCACGCGCGAGCGATAATTTTTTAGTGAGTGCGTCTCGATCAACAAGCCGGGGCGGTTGCGCATCGCGGCGTAGCCGGTCGCAAAGCGCGGCGTGGCGATGAAACCCTCCAACCCTTTCGCCGGATCGCGCCCGTCGCGCAAAGTAAGGTAGGGAGCAAGCAGATTGCCTTCCGACTCAACGGCCGGAACAACTCTCCGCTCGAAAACTTCGCGCATCCACCTGCCGACTGACGGGGAGACGTTTTCGTACCCCTCGAATTGGTAAGTTACGTTGTAGCGAAAATCCGCGCCGTCGGTTGTGTGACAATCAATAAAAAGATCGGGACTCCATTCGTTCCAGAGGCGCAGCCACGCCTGCGTCTCCGGCGCGTCAGCCTTCATGTAGTCGCGGTTCAGATTCAGGTTCGTCGAGTTTGCGCGCCAGCCCATCGCGCGCGGGCCGTTCTGATTAATCCGATTGTACGGGCTGAAACGTTCGTGCCCGTCCGTGTTGTAAATTGGAATGAAGAGCAACACGATGCGGTCAAGCAAGGACTCACGAGTTTTCGTGATCCCAATGTCGCGCAGAAGGGCAAGTCCGGCGTCTTTGCCGTCAGACTCCCCTGCGTGGATGCAAGCTTGCACAAGCACCACAACTTTATTTCGTTTTCTGGCCGCTTGCGGAGTGAAAGCATCGCCTTTCGCCGCGACGAGCAGCGGCAGAGCACGATTTTGGGGACTGCGACCGAAACTAGTGAAGCGAATCGTGTTTGAAGAAGCTGCGAGGCGGCGGCTGAATTCGATTGTTTCATTGTAGCGCGGCGTATCGCGGTAGTCGGTTCGCTCGGTGTAAGTCTGCCAACCGGGCGGCACTGGAGGAGACGAACTTTGCCCTTGAATATTTGAGATGAGCGTTAGCGTTGCACAGATCGTGAAACAGAAGAAAAGAGAAAGAGAGCGAAGAGGAATCATAATTGTCCGTTCTTAATTGCGAAGAAGGATGTAATGAAGATCGAGAATAGTTTCTGGCAGAAAGGACGCTTACGATGTGCGTGCGTTAATTGCGAGTCGCTTTTTCATCCCCAGATAAGAAGCACAAACAAACCTACCCAGAGTGCGTCCATGAAGTGCCAATAGATCACGCTCGTATCGGCCGCCGCCTCGCGCCTCGCGGCGTAGTATTTATCTTCAGCCAAACTCCGACGCGTCCGATACCCCCACAACAAATAACAGAGCGCCGCGATTCCGCCGAACAAGTGCAGGGCGTGCCCTCCCGTTAGCATGTAGAAGAACGAGCTGTGCGGATTTAAGGCGAGGAAAACCCCTTGCGCGCGCAGTTGACTCCATGCGATTAACTGCCCCGCCAGAAACCCTAAGCCGAGCAGCAATGTTACGCTCAACCACATGCGGTAAAGTTTTTCTTTGCCGCGTTTCAAAAATCTTTTCGCTTTTTCAGCCGTAAAGCTGCTCGCTAGAATGAGCGCGGTGCTTAACCACAAAACGTGCGGCAGTTGCAGCGACCGCCACCCGCCGGATTGCGAGCGCAAAACGTAGACGAGCGTGAGGGCGGCGAACATCGTTGTGATCGCGGCAATCGCCATCCATATTCCGATGCGGTAGCGAACGGGAGAGAAATTTTCATCCCTTCCGTCACGCTTTCCGCCATCGCCGTCTCCACCATCGCGGCGCCCGCCACCGCCACCCTTTGAACCATTTTTGCGATGCCCGTTGCTGCCCGTCGAGCCGCTCTTTGCTCCTCGCCCGGCCGCTCTTTTTGTGTCAGTTACAATCGTTGACACCACTATTCCCCTTTGACTTTAGTGCTCAA
>JACCYN010000181.1 GCA_013696465.1 Pyrinomonadaceae bacterium | reverse complement strand
CCGGGTGCAACACGACGCGCAAATTGGAAGCAATGGCGCGTTCGCCTACAAACCGCATTTGGTCGGCCATCTCGTCGAGCAGGGGCGCGCCCGCTTCGTCGTCGGCGAAAGGGAACAAGGCGGAAGTTAGGCGATAGAGTTTAATGCCGCGTTCGTTGCAGAAATCAATGGCGCGATTGAAGCGGCTGAGATTGTCCGCGTACAACTCGCGCAACTTATCGCGTTGTTCTTCCCTAGAGAATTGCAAAAGTCTTTTCCGCGTGACGGTGCGATAGCGCACGTCGTCGGAAACGGTGATGCAGACTAAGCCTAGCTGTGGCGTGATGGACATTTACGATTTAACTTTTGACACCGCTTCCGCACTTCAGACGAGAGACGCGCAGGCGATTTGTAATTTAACTTTTGATGCTTGAACGCTTCCGCCGCGATTTACGCTTTCGCCGCCGTCTGTTGCCCTTGCCGCAACAGTCCATATTTGTAAAAGCCGATAGCGTTTGAAAAGACGGCCGGTTTAATAATTTCGGCTTGCGGGTAAGTGCGCTTCAAGGGTTCGTAGAGGAGTTCGCCGCTTCCGCCCGCGACTAAAATATGCACAGGACGCATCGGGCGGATCGTCTCTTGAATGCGGTTAATGATTTCGGGCGCGAGGCGGCGCAGGATTTCGACGCGCATCTCGGCGAGGTCAACCTGCGTACCGTTGCCCGCGACATACGGTTGGTTGCTGCGGATGTAGGATTCGATTTCGCTGCGCGAAAGAAAATCGTCGAAGCGCGAATCAATCTCGCGCTGCATGTTGTGATAAACCGCGTCGAGCGACGAGGGAATTGATTTTGAATACTCGTCAACGTAGCGGCCTTCGGCGCACGCGATGTCAATGGTCTTCTCGCCGCCGTCAATCACGGCCGTCGGGCGCAAACGATCAGGAATCTTTTCGCCCCCCGCGTCCAACGCCCACGACAGATAACTGCCGTAGCCTTGCGGCAGCACGAGCACGTTCTCGATTGAAAACTCGACGACAGCGCGCACGGAGTGGTCGCGTCGGTAAAGCGTCACGCGGTGATCGCCCGTCAAACTCGCGGCCATCGCTTGGCGGTAAGCGGCGAAAAAGTTGACGGGCAAGCCGACCACGATGGTATCGGGGACGGGAAGTTTCTTCTCGTGCAAGAAGCGCGCGAGTCCGGCGAGCGAGAGCGCGGGGTTGTAGCTGCGCGTAAACTCTTCGCGGTCGGTCGTCGTCTCGCCGCCGCGATTAAGTCTTACAGCCGTTTCGCCGACGTTTCTCACCACGCCCGGCTCGATGCTCAACTCCGCGATGAAATCCGCCTGCTCCGGCGTGCCGAGAAAATCTTCGGCGAATTGAGCGTCGCCCGTCACCGAAGGGAATATGAGAGTGCGCGCCGCGCCATTCGCTTCGCTGTAAATCTTGACGGCCGAATAGCCCGTGTCAATCCCTACGACGCCGCTTCGTTCTCCGGCGGCCGGGTTTCGCTCAATCGTCGCTTCCGTCTGCTTTCGTGTCGCCATTCTTTAGTTTCGCCTTTTGGTGTTCGCCCACATCCTTTGGTCGAGAACGAATCATGTTGTGATACGAATCTTTAGCGAACATTATGCTACGAACACTGCTGAACGGCAAAATCCACCGCGCGGCCGACGAAGAATGTTGACGAATAAAGATCGGAGAGTCGTTGAAACAATGCGCACGCTTCAACATCTCGCCGCGCTTGCGCAAGGTCGGTGCGCGAACGATTAAGAGGCTTTCAAGCCTAAAATAAGTTTCACGGTTTTCAGAAACGCAACTCGCGCTTTATGCTCCGGCGGCTTGCGCTTTCTCGCGGAAAATCTTTAACACTTCGCGTTTGTTCTGCGCGGTCAGGCTGTCGAGTCCGCCCGTCACTTCGTATTTCTGATTAACCCACTTGCGCACCTTCGCCGCGTCGTAGCCGAGCGCGTCCGCCGCTTGTAGAATGCGCGCGTCGAGTTCCGCCGCATCATCTTCAACGGCACGGGGGGAAGGACGCGCTGCTGCCGCTAGTGGCGCTGTCGTTGACTCTGCTGCCGCAGGTTTCTCGGTTTGAATCGCGCGCGGCGCAGGCTGTGCGCCAGCGCGTTCCGGTTGCAGGCGCGCGACCTTTTCCATTTCTTCGCGCGAAGCCAGCCCGCGCCGCACTTCAAAACCTAAAAGCGCGAGCGCACGCCCGACCGCTGAAGTTTCGGCGTTTTCAATGTAGGAACTTTTATTAACATAACCTTCGCCGCGCACCTCAAAGGCGTGTCCCGTCGCCGAGGGCACGGCATCGTCCGGCGTGCGGTAAACTTCGGCGCGCATGAGAACGAAGCCTTCCGCTTGATCGTGTTCGACGATGGAAGTCATCACGCGCCCGTCGGGAAAGCGTTCGTAAAACTTTTCAAGTCGTTCGGCGACGGGCACGTAATTCTCGAACCTGTCGCCGCCGCGTCCTCCTCCGCCCTGCTGCTGCTGTGCCATCACACTCTCCTCTCGCGTGTAAACTCAAAGCTTCTTCCTCAAAGACTGTATAGATTACGATTGCCGTGATGATCTTTCAAGCACCGTCAGCAAACGGTAATCGCAATCCTTGTTTTTAGCGTCGCATAGGACTTCGTTTTTGTGGATTATGAAAACCTCGTGTGTTATTAACGTGAAATTAAAAAGCCATTATCCTGAGCGAAAATTTCAAGCACCAGCAAACGCTTCAAAGGAATTTCTATGTCTCTCACGCGCGAAGAAGCTTTCGTCCGCTCCGACAACGAAGAAGACGAATCATTCTACGACCAACCGCGCTTCGTTACGCACATTGACGACGCGGCAATCGCCCGCGGCACCGAACTCTACCGCGAATGGTTTCCGCCGAACGGAGCGATTCTTGATTTGATGAGCAGTTGGGTAAGCCACTTGCCGGAAGATGCGACTTACGAGCGCGTCGTTGGTTTAGGCATGAACGAAGCGGAACTCAGGGCAAACCCGCGCCTCGATGAATACGTTGTGCAGAATTTGAACGAGCGTCCGCGATTGCCGTTCGGTGATTCAGAATTTGACGCTTGCGGCATCTGCGTTTCGATTCAGTATCTCACCCGCCCCGTCGAAGTTTTGCACGACGTGGGAAGATGTTTGAAAGACGGCGCGCCCATCGTCATTACATTTTCCAATCGCTGCTTCCCGACGAAAGCCGTGCACATCTGGCAAATGCTCGATGACGAAGGGCACGGCGAGTTGATTAAAGAGTATTTACGGCAAGCCGGAAATTGGGAGGCGATTGAGTTTCTCGAATGCAGCCCGCGCATGAAGAGTAGCGATCCGCTTTACGCTGTAATAGCGCGTAAGATGAAAAGCAACGCACATGAACAGCTATAATTCTTGATAGAGCATTTTCCGTTTGCTAACTCACCTTCTTTTATTGATTCTCATGACTGATTTTATCGAAACATTCTGCCCGTAGCAGAAACCGCTCCGCCCACGCGACAATCTTCCCACCTAAGATACCCGGTGAATTTACATTGATCCCCGTCCTTGCATTTAGAGAATATAGCTCGACCCACAGCAGACTTGGTCTTAAAACAGAATGCCGCCAAGTCCCCGGTCTCTTCGCCAAGATAATTGATTGTTGATTCGTATCTTCCAACCTTCAGTACACCAGCATAAGTTACCAACTCAGGTTTCTGACTCCATGTAGGCGGGGTGGGCGCGAGCAGTGAAATAAACATAATAACTTGTAGAACGGATGCTAGATAGATCATACTCACCTTCCTGCGCCGACATTCTGATCATTTCGATCAGCCAACGCCACTCAACCTTTGAATTTCAATTCAAGTTATACAACTCGCCGAACTTTTTGTGTAAGTAACGAAGATACGGCGCGGTGTCTAGTGTGCGACCTGTAGCGCGCTCAATCAGTTCGTTCGGTTCGTACTTGCTGCCGTACTGGTAAATGTTTTCGCGCAGCCAACCGTAGAGATTCGCAAACTCGCCTTGCGCGATCTCGTCAGGAATCGTCGGATGAGTTTCAATCGCCTTCTCATAAAGCTGTACGGCGAGGACGTTGCCGATGGTGTAAGTCGGGAAGTAAGCGAACATGCCGCCCGCCCAGTGGATGTCTTGGAGCGCGCCTTCCGCGTCCGTTCCGGGCGTGATGCCGAGGTAGTCCGTCATCTTCGCGTTCCATGCGGCGGGCACGTCTGCGACTTTCAAACTGCCTTCAAGTAATCTCGTCTCCAATTCAAAGCGCAAGAGAACGTGAAGATTGTATGTCACTTCGTCAGCTTCGACGCGGATCATCGAGGGGCGAACTTCGTTGACGGCGCGGTAAAAATCTTCGAGCGAAACTGCGCTTAAACTTTCAGGGTAGAGTTTCTGCAAGTCAGGATAAAAGCGCATCCAGAACTGGCGCGAGCGCCCGACCATGTTTTCCCAGAGGCGCGATTGCGATTCGTGAACACCCATCGAGGTACCGCCGCCGAGCGGCGTGCGATTGTATTTCGGGTCAACGCCTTGTTCGTACATGCCGTGTCCGGCTTCGTGTAGCGTGCCGAAGAGGGCGGGCGAAAGCCATGCCGAATCAAAGCGCGTGGTGATGCGCACGTCGGTCGATCCGAAGTTAATGCAGAAGGGATGCACGGTGCGATCTTGCCGCCCGCGCGTCCAATCGTAGCCGAAGCGCGTGATCACGTCTTTGCCGAATTGCTCCTGTTTCGCTTCGTCGAAGTTTCCGTGAAGCGGCGCGGTGCGGTCTTCCGCATTCTCTGCGGCGATTGCTTTGACGAGCGGCACTATGCCTTGCTTAAGCTTGTCGAACATCGTTTCGAGTTGTTGCTTGGTGAGTCCCGGTTCGTATTCGTCGAGCAGGGCGTCGTAAGGATGCGTCGTGTAGCCGTAGGCTTCGGCCGTCTGGCGTTGGAGTGCAACGATTTTCTCTAAGTGCGGGGCGAAGAGATTCCAATCGGATTGAGCGCGCGCTTCAGCCCATGCGGGTTCGGCGAGCGTGGTGGTGCGCGTCAACTCCTGCACGAGCGCGGACGGCAATTTCGTTGCGCGGTCAAAGGAACGGCGCGCGACGCGGACGATTGCTTGTTCGTCAGTGTCCGCATCAAACTTGTCTTTTAATTTATCAAGCAGGCTTCCGGTTTTCGCATCGGTTAGCATTTCGTGGGCGAGGTGACTCAATGTCGCCATCTGTTCGGCGCGACCGGCGATTGCGCCCTTCGGCATGTATGTTTGTTGATCCCATGCGAGTAAGGCGGTGGCTGCGTTGATGTCGTGAATCGTCGCTAAGCGCTCGCGCAATTCAGCTAGAGTTTCTTGCGGTGTCGTCATTTAATCTCCGCTTAAAGGATATGTAAGGCATTCGCTCGCGCGCCCGATGATTGAGAGGCGCACTAGTACAAGCTAATTTATATCAAACACGCCCTGTTTATTGT
>JACCYN010000162.1 GCA_013696465.1 Pyrinomonadaceae bacterium | reverse complement strand
AGAAGCAGATTTATGTTTCTTGATTTCGCTTGCCACGTATTCGGCGCTTGATGTCGGGCGCACCACGTCATGCTGCGTTGTGCCAATGGCTGATTGATGGGTGCTCTCTAAATCTAGCTGTGTGCTGGTGCCTGATGCTGCCACTCCAGCAGAGGCAGGTTGAACCGAGCTTTCTATCTCAGCAACGCCCTTCAGTTCCTGCCGGATTTCATCGAGTTCAATCGCAACATCCTTGATTGACTGGTATCGCTTATCCGGCTCTTTCGCCAGACATCTGCGCACAATCCTTTGTAGTTCATCAGGTGCTAGAGAGTTGACATCTTTAATCTGCGGTGTCGCAGCATGGACAATCTTGTGCAGAGAGTCCAGCACATCTTTGCCTTCAAATGCCTTCCTCCCGGTCGCCGCCTCATAGAGAATGCAGCCGAAGGAGAAGATGTCCGAGCGGTGGTCAATCTCTTTCACACGCCCCTGCGCTTGCTCCGGCGACATGTAGCCAACCGTGCCCATGATCATGCCCGGCGTGGAGTGCTGCGCTAGGATGGCTGTGGCAACTTCACTCGTCCCACCGTCTGAGCCGAAGCCCTTCTGCGGTTCGATGAGTTTCGCCAGCCCGAAATCTAGAATCTTGGCATAACCATCACGAGTGACCATGATGTTATCGGGCTTTAAGTCTCGATGCACAATGCCTGTCGCATGCGCTTTGGCTAATCCTTCGGCCACTTGCGTGAGATATTTAAGGAGTTTGTTTAGTGGAGTCTTCTCGCGATGAATCTTTTCGCGCAAAGTTTCACCGTCGATGTATTCCATCGCGATGAAGTGTGTGCCTCCTGATTCTCCGACTTCATAGATGTGTGCGATGTTTGGATGACTAAGCGCGGCGGCAGCTTTCGCTTCCTGAATAAAGCGGCGCATTCGCTCCCCGTTAGAGGCAACATCGGAAGGCAACACCTTCAACGCAACGGTGCGGTCTAGCGGTGCATCCAGCGCCAGATAGACTTCTCCCATCCCGCCCGCGCCGAGTTGCGAGCGGATTTCGTAGCGGCCGAGACGAGTGTTGGGGGACAGAGCCATTGTGTGTACCGACAGTCATAGCACAACCAAATTTCGCATAACTTTATGACAGAGCGATGAAAAATCAAAGAATTTTGCTGGCCGGGGGCTGTTATAAAGAACGGATGTACGGAGCATAAAGGAAACGGAGTCGCAATGATTATTATTTCGTAATCATCAAATTCGCGAAAGAGATTGAAGCTCATCCACGAAACCATACGAACCACAATAAATTATCTTCGTGTGCTTAGTCGCGTCGCCGCTTTATAGCCTCTAAAAAGCAAACGAGGTGAGATGCTTTTACGCGCATTCCACCTCGTTTCGGAGTCTTAAGTTCAACCGCCCGCTCAGCGCACGACGTTGATCTGAATCAGCTGCTGGCCCGCGACCGTGTACTCGGCGGGCGGCAGTTCGCGCTCCGAGACGGGCGAAAGGATCGTCGGCGTGTGTCCGCCGGATGAGCGTTCGCTGTCGAGCGTGGCGAGCACTGAAGGCGGCAGGTTCGGCAGTTCGCTGCTCCCGACAACCGCGCCCTGCGTGATGCGGTAGAGTTTCACGTAGAGGCGGTCGCTCTTCTTCACCTCATTGATCTGGTTGACGAGATCGCTCAAGTCCTTCGGCACGAACGCCTGCGACGCGGAGGCGGTTTGCAGCGAAGCGCCGTCGCCGACGAACAGCAGGAGCACACCTGCGGGCACGTCCGTCGGAATTTGGACGGGGATGCGTTCGACGATCTGTTTGCCAGAATCCGTGCGGAGATAAGCTTGCACGCTGAGGCTCTCGCCGCGCCTGACTTCCGTGCGGTCAACCACGATGCGTTCGAGCGTCGCTGTATGTTTGTCGTCAGAGCTTGCGACATTAAGCGAGATGGAATCAATCTTTACGTCTTTGAAGCCGCTTGAGAGCAGCGCGGAGACGGGCGCGGCGATTGATCCGGCGGCGAGCACGGGCGCGCGGGCGTCGGAGAAGCGGCGATCAAGCTGGATCGCCCGTTGACCCCTGACGTTAATTTGTCCTTGCACACTGATCGTCGCTTCGCCGAGACTTCTCTCCATCGAAGTGATCGCGCTGTAGACGGTTAAGTTGAGTAGAAGCGGCGTCAACATTTCGTCGTTAGCGACCTCGAAGTTAAAGACTTCGGTTTTGTCGCGGCTGGTGCGAAGGCTAAGTCGGACGGGGATCATGCGCGGCGCGTGTCCGAGTTGGCCGTAGATTCCGGTGGAGCGATCTTGCGAAATGTTGCCAACCATCTGACCGGGCACAGAGAGTTTGAACGAATTGAGATTGCTCGGAACAACGGCGACGACCGAGCTTTCGCTCATCGGCATATCGGCCGCGCCGAGTCCTAAGAAAGGATGACCGAAAGCGTAAATGCGCTCGCCGTCGCGCATCGTCACCGTACCCGACGCGGCGATAGAGTAATCACCGCGCACGAGCTGGACGCTCACCGATGTGCCGGGCAAAAGCGTGCGCTCCGTCGCTTTCGCCAAAGGTGTGATCGCGCTTGCGCCGCCCGCGCCGGAGACGGGCAGGATGCCGTTCGCTTGCAGTTGCGGGGCGAAGCGACCGAGGGCTTCCGCAGAGATTCCGCCGAAGGTCATCGGCGTGGCAATCGAAGTGATCTGTTGACCGAGTAAGGCGGCGAGCGGCGAACCACCGGCGACGGGCGCAAGGAACGAAGAACTCGCCACCGTTCCACGCGGCAGATCGATCTGCAATTCAGTTCCTGCAAGTTGCGTCATGGTGACGGCTCGCGGTGCGCGTTCGCGGCTCGTGATTCGCAATGTTCCTGCTTCGCGCTCGAAGATGTCGATCATTCCCTTGATCGGCGTGATGCCCGCAATCGGCTCTTTAGAATACGGAAATGAAAACGCAATCGCGCCGACGAGTCGCCCGTCAATGTAGACGGGCGAACCGGACATCCCGGCGAACACTCCCGTGCGCTCGACGTTCTTACCCGTCAGGCGCGCGATGATCGCCGACTGGCGCGGGGCAGGAAAACCGGGCAGCACGCCCAAGACTTCCACGCCGAACTCTTCCGGTTCGCTCCCCGAAAAAACCGTGCGCGCCACGCCGCGCATTCCGGCGCGAACGTCTTCGAGCGGAAAGAGCGCGGGGGTGGTGTTCGCGTCCGAACGCGCCGGGTTGACGGCAAGTTTTTGTTGCGCCCTCAACGTCGAGAAGGGATAGGCCGCAACCAGCATCAACATCGAAAGAACGCCAGCGATAAAACTTCTTTTCATCAAACTACCTCAATTGTTCCGGGATAATACCGACGGTTATTCACCAAAGAGGGAGAGCAGGTGAATCTACAACGAAGCGCAAGCGTTGTAGAGCATCAAGATGAATATAAATTTATCGGCTGCGACTGCGCTTTGCTCTACGTTGACTATAGCTTTCGCTTTGCGCGACGGTCAAGCGCGAAGTGGCTCGGAGAAAGCTTATCAACCCTAACGAACGGGACGGACTTGAACTTTATTGTCATCTTCGCTTCACGGAGCTTAACCCTTTTCCTTGCCGCTCCGCCGCCCAGCGTGCTACCGTGCGCTCGGAATTCCGATGCTACACTCACGCTCGAAGATCATCACCTATTCATCGAGTTGGACGTTTGTCCCGACCCATTACTGCCGCAACACATGCGGCTACTGCGCGTTCGTCGAGCGCACGGGCGAGCGGGCGCAACTCGTTTCGATCAATGAAGCACGCAAAGAAATTGAGCGGGCGCGGTCGGCGGGCGCGACCGAGTTACTTGTGATGAGCGGCGAAGGTGTCGAAGAATCGCGCCCTGTGCGCGACAGGCTTCGTCGTGAGGGTTTTACGAATTACATTGATTATCTTGTCGCGGTCGCGCGCATCGCCCTTGAGCATGACATCCTGCCGCACATCAACATCGGCAATGTTAATGAAGACGAGCTACGTGAGTTGCGTCAGGTCGTGCCGTCCATGGGGATGATGCTGGAGACGGTTGACGACAAACTACGGCGCACGCCTGCGCACCTTCGCGCGCCGGATAAAGAACCCGCGCGGCGACTTGCAACTTTGCGCGCGGCGGGCGCGGCGCGCGTGCCGTGGACAACCGGACTCCTCGTCGGCATCGGCGAAACAGAAACGTCGCGCGCGGAGACGATAAAAACCATCGTCCAAATTCATCAACAGTTCGGTCACATTCAGGAAGTGATCATCCAGCCGTTTACGCCGCACGCGAAAACATTGATGGAGAATGCAGCGCCGCCACGTTTTGAAGAACTGCGCGACTGCGTGGCGATGGCACGCGCGCTGTTGCCGGATGAAGTGACGGTGCAAATTCCGCCGAACATCGCCCCGCGCTTTCTCGAACTCATCGAAGCCGGAGCAACTGATCTCGGCGGCGTCTCTTCGGACGGCGACCGCATTAACCCGGAAGAGCGTTGGCTCGCCCCGCGCTCCTACGCCGCATCGCTCATGAAGCGCGGTTACGCTTTGCAATCAAGATTAGCAATCTACGACGATTGGATCGCTAACGATTGGATGTCCTCCGAGACGCTTGAGGCGGTGGCGCGCGTGCGCCGCAGGTTGCCGCAGATTATCGCCGCTTCGCCGTCATCGGAAAAAGAAGTTTATGTTTGACGCTGAAGCGTTTATTCTGGCGGGCGGCAGATCGAGCCGCATGGGGCGAGACAAAGCTCTCTTGCGGTTGGGCGAAAAGACGTTCGTTGAAAGAATCTCCGACGCGCTTCGTTCGCTCGTGGGCGAGCGAATAAAAGTTGTGGGCGCGCGAAGCGCGGAGGCGAGCGGCGGTCTGCCAATCGTCGAAGACATATACAAGGAACGCGGCGCGCTCGGCGGACTTCACGCGGCGTTCGCTCACGCGCAGCGCGAATGGGTTTTCGTCATTGCCTGCGATCTGCCGTTCACGACCGGCGAACTTCTCGCGCGGCTCGCCGCTTTGCGCGAAAACTTCGAGGCCGTCGTGCCCGTGCAACGGGACGGGCGGTTGCAACCGCTCTGCGCCGTTTACCGCCGCGTGCCGTGTCTGCGCGAGGCGGAGAAGTTAATCGAAGTCGGAGAACTTCGCCCGCGCGTGCTGCTGGGGCAAGTGCGAACGCGGCGCGTAACTCCTGAAGAGTGGTCAGACCTCGAAGGCGCGGAAGCCTTTTTCGTTAACGTCAACACGCCCGAAGAGTTTGCGCGCGCCGCGGAGGGCGGACTGAATTCTGCGCCGCCGCAAAGAGTTGTGTAAGGGGAAAAATCTTCGCCGTTGAAAGCTCGCCTGTGAATTAAGAACCTCATGTCGCGGCCACGAAGAACGAGAAAGAAAATTCTGAAAACGCTTTTGCCCGCTTTGCTGCTGGCGGCGGCAGCGCTTGTGGGCGCGTTCGCGTGGTTGATTTACGGCGTCGCGCATCCGCCGCAGCGCGCTTACCTTGTGACGCCGGAGAAGTTTAAGCAGATGAGTCCGCGCGGCGTCGGCGCGACCGAAGAGCGGTGGGCGAATCGTGATGGCACTGAGGCGCGCGGATGGCTCTTGCGCGGTGGCGAAGGCTCGCCCGGCGTCGTACTTCTTCACGCTTACGCGGCGGATCGCTCATGGCTTCTCAACCTCGCCGTGAAATTAAACGAGACGACGAATTTCACTGTGCTCTGCCCCGACGCGCGCGGGCACGGCGAAAACCCGCCTGTCGGCTGGACTTCCCTCGGCGCGGCGGAAGCGGAAGATGCGCTTGCGGCAATCAGTTTCTTGCGCTCGCTCCGCACAACACAGAATCGCCCGTTGGCGAATTCAACCGTCGGCTTATACGGCGTCGAGATGGGCGCCTACGCCGCGCTCTCAGCCGCCGGAAGTGGAAAATATGTGCGCGCCCTTGCGCTCGATTCCATTCCGGTTGCGCCTGATGCCTTGCTACGCTCAGGCGTGCGCAATAAAATTGGACTCGACAACGCTCTTGTTCAAGGACTCGCGCGCGGCGCAGCGCAAATTTATTACCTCGGTCGCTACCGCAACACACCGTCCTGCCAACTCGCCGCATCAATCACCGACCGCCGCGTGCTGTTGCTGACGGGCGAGGCGGCGGGCGAGTTGCGCTCCTCAACCACCGCGCTCGCTTCGTGCTTTCCTTCCACCACGAGCGTCGAACTACAAAACGCCTTGCCTTTAACTGGCTACAACTTCACGTCCGCGACGAGCGAGCAAGGCGAGATTTATGACCGCCGCATCATCGAATTCTTCGACGCCGCGCTACGTTGATCTCTGTCCTAAATGATTAAAAGTTAAAATCACCACAAAGCTTTCACCGGTGAATAAAAGTCGAACCCGTCAACGAGCATGCACCGCGACAAGCGCGACCTCGCCGTTGTCGCCGACAACTTCAGCTTCGAGCGAAGCGTAATCCGTCAACTGATAAGCGTACTCGACGGGCACGATGACGAGCGCGGCGTTTGCGCCGCTTTTGCGCAGTGCGTTGGCGACTTCCTGCGCGCCTTCGAGTTTTTCGACTCCGCCGCCCGCGCGGTAGATGAGTCGCCCGGCCGCGTAAAACTCTGCCGTGCGTTCGACGAGGTGAAGGTGTAGGACGGGAGTCGAAGCGTAGCCGCGCGCGTCGGCCGCGCGCAGCAGCTCGCGCACCGAGTGCTTGCGCGCAATTCCTTCGGCGGCGCAGGAAACAATGAACGCAATCGCCGCCAAAACAGCCACGACAATTGACGCAAAGCACAAACGCCTGAAGCGCGTCAACAACACATTGATCGCACCCGCAACGACAATCGGCAAGGTGATGATAAGCGCGCACGCGATCTGCACTTCGTTTGTCCGCACGGCGTAAACGATTATCCCGACGGCGGCGAGCACGAAGAGCGCACCTGTTATGCGCGCGCTCCACATGCCGCCTTCGCCGCGCGCGAATTTCGCCACGCGCTCGCCGACGAGTAACCACGCGCCCGGCAGCGCGGGCAGAATGTAGCCGGGCAATTTTGAACCTGACAACGAAAAGAAAAAAACAGGAAGCGCGAGCCACGCAAGAGCGAACAGACGTAGATTACTCTTCGCGTCTAAACTCTGCGTTCGTCTCCAACCCCAATCTTTCGCCCTAATCAACGCTTCGACGAGAAACAGTGACCATGGCAGAGCGAGCGCGAGCACGATGGGAACATAGAAATAGAACGATTGCGGGTGAAGATATTTATTTGAAACGTAACGCGCAAAGTGGTGTTGCACGAAGAATTCATCTACGAACAACCATCCGTGTCGCAACGTGACGGGCAGATACCAGACGGCGGCGACGGCTAAACTTAAAGGTAAGCCCCACGGGATTCCGAGTCCGCGCGCACGCGGCCATTCCCGTCGTAGAACGTAATACAGCCCGATCACGCCGCACGGGATGACAACGCCGACAAGTCCTTTGGCGAGCAGCGAAAGCCCGATGCCCGCGTAAAAGAAAGCGAGCAAGATATTTTTTCTGCGCTCGTCGGCTTCCAGATCGGCGAGGAAGAAAGAGGCAAGCGACATCGTAATAGTCATCGTCAGCAAAACGTCGAAGCTCACGCCGCGCGAGAAAACAAGCAACCCCAAGCTCGAAGCCGAAACACCCGCGCTCGCCAAACCGAAACCGCGCAACTCGCCCGCGCTTTCTCGCTCGACGCGCCGCGCAAGACATCCGACGATCAATATAGTTATTAACCCTGCGCACGCCGCCCCCACGCGAGCCGCAAACTCCGAAACGCCGAATAGTTTGTATCCGGCGATGATTAACCAATAAAGCAGAAGCGGTTTTTCAAACCATGTGTAGCCTCCGAGCGTCGGCGTCACGTAATCGCCGCGCTCGAACATCTCTCGCGCCACCTGCGCGTAGCGCGGCTCATCGGGGCCGACAAACGGCATCCGACCTAATCCGTAAAAGTAAACGAAGACGACGGCGAGCGTGAGCAGCAGCCATGCGTGCTTGGCAAGATTGAAACGTTGCAAGTATAGTCACCCGAAAGAAGCAGTCAGCAAACGACTCGGACATGAAACTAATAAGGCGCATGAGTATTATCGAGAATCGCATCGTATTCAACCCCCGAATCGGTAATAAAGTTCCGTCGAAGAATCGGCTGAAAGCTGATGACCGCACGCTCGCTGCAAAACTTTCTTAAAGGAATTTGCTTGTCGTGACTTTACGCACCGCCGTGATTGGCGTCGGGCACTTAGGAAGACAACACGCGCGCATTCACCGAGCGCTCGCCGATGAAGGAGTCGCAAACTTTGTCTTCGTCTGCGATCTCAACGAAGCGACGGCGCGCTCCGTCGGCGAAGAACGCAATGTGAGATGGACGAAAGATTGGCGCACGCTTGTAGGTGATGTTGATGCAGTGAGCCTCGCCGCGCCGACCGAAGTTCATGCTGAAATCGCGTGTGCGTTGCTCGAAGCGGGCGTTCATGTGCTCGTCGAAAAGCCCATCGCTCGCTCGCTCGCCGAGGCCGACGAAATGATCGCGGCGGCCGGGCGCGGGCGAAGCCTTTTGCAAGTCGGTCATCTCGAACGCTTCAATCCGGCGCTCGTCGCCTTGCGCCCGCACGTTAAGAATCCGCTTTACTTCGAGATTCACCGCGTCGGGCAATTCACCGCGCGCTCGCTGGACATTGACGTGGTGCTCGATTTGATGATTCACGACTTGGACGTTGTGCAATGGCTCGTCGGGGGTGACGTGGAAGCGACGGACGTGCGCGCCGTCGGCATTCCGGTTTTGACGAACCGTGTGGACGCGGCGAACGCGCGCATCGAATTTGCTTCCGGCGCGGTCGCCAACATCACGGCCTCGCGCGTCGGCACGGAGAAGATTCGCAAGATGCGTTTCTTCCAACCGCATGATTATGTCGTCCTTGATTATCAAACGCAGTATGCCTCGATCAGCAACCTTGCCGCGCCCGCGATGGCAGAGAACGCGGCGGCGTGGCCGGGCGTTCAAGTGCAACAACTCGAAACGCGAGACGTTGAACCTTTGCGCGCCGAGACGGAGGCGTTTCTTCAGGCGGTGCGCACGGGTGCTGCGTCTCCCGTGTCGGGCGCGGAAGGGCGGCGCGCGCTTGGATTGGCGTTGCGTGCGCTCGAAAGAATTCACGAACACGCGCAGATCGCGGGGGTAAACAATCTGCAAAGATGAACGAGTTTGACCAGCACCCTCAAATCTCGTCGCTGCTTGACGAAGCAATCGCGGCGGGCGATTTCCCGTCGGCCGTCTATGCGGTGGCAGAAGAGGGTCGTGTTCGATTCGCTGATGCGCGTGGTTTCGCTGTGCATGATGAGTCGGGGAAAATTCAGCTACAACCGGCGACGCTTGAGACGATTTACGATCTCGCGTCGCTGACGAAACCGCTCGTCACAGGGCTGCTATGCGCGCGCCGGGCGGAAGGGGGTCAA
>JACCYN010000141.1 GCA_013696465.1 Pyrinomonadaceae bacterium | reverse complement strand
GGCTCGGAAAGCGGCAGCGGCTCAACGTCGAACATCATCCGAGCTTATCGCTACGCCAAGATGATGCGCGAGCGCGGCGTCAATCTGCGCGTGCTGAATAATTCTTACGGCGGCAGCGGCAAATCGCAGGCGGCGCTTGATGCGATCCTTGAATTGAACGGGGCGGGCATCCTGTTTGTCGCAGCAGCCGGAAACGATGGCACGGATAATTTCAGCTTTCCACATTTCCCATCAAGTTACGACGTCCCTAACATCATCGCGGTAGCATCAACGAACAGCTCCGATAATCTTTCAGGCTTCTCAAATTTCGGTGCGCGTGTGGTGAGTCTTGGCGCGCCCGGCTCAGGAATCTTGAGCACCGTGCCGAACGGCGGTTACGCGACTTTCAGCGGAACTTCGATGGCGACACCGCACGTCACGGGCGCGGCCGCCCTCGTCCTTGCCGCCAATCCTAATCTCTCCGTGCAGCAACTGCGCGGCGTGCTCGCTTTCAGCGGCGACGTGCTCCCGCCCCTGCAAAGCAGAACGACGACGGGGCGCCGCCTGAATGTTTACAGATCAATTTTAAGCGCGCAGGAGAGCGATGCGACCGCTCCCGCCCCGGCCGGTAATTTTCAGGTCGCGTCGCAGGACGGACGCAATCTGACGCTCGCGTGGACGGCGCCCGGCGACGACGGCAACGCGGGCACAGCTTCCGATTATGATTTCTTCTTCGTCAACTCGGCGACCGGCCTAAGAACGCATCTGCCCACGACGATGTTTGTGCTTCCGGCGGCGGCGGGCACTCAGCAGACCGCGACGGTGAGCGTTCCCTACAGAAACTTCTCCGGGACGATTGAACTGCGCGCCTACGACAACGCGGGTAATTTCAGTTCAACGACGGCGAGCGTCTCAATCAGCCAGAACGCCGGTAGCGACCCTTACACCATCAATCTCGAAGCCGCAGGTGCATTAAGCAGTGGCGGCACACCGCTCAATCTGATCGGCGACGACGTGTTCAGAGAAAGTTACCCTCTGCCGTTCGCCTTCTCCTCCTTCGGGCAGAGTCATAATTCGCTCACCGTTTCAAGCAATGGCACGCTCTATTTCTCGCGCATCCCGCGCGATGCGGATGATCAGACCATCGGGCTTGACGCGAACAGTTCCGTTGAAGGCTTGACGGGACAGACGATGATCGCCGGGCTTTGGGATGACATACGCACGGATCGCGGCGGCGATGTTTACGTCGTACAGCCGGATGCCGACCGCGTAATCTTCCGTTGGCAAGCCGTGACATACGACACGCCGTTGAGCGGCGGCACAACGCGCGGCGAAAATCCGGTCAACTTCGAGATCGAGTTGCGGCGTGACGGCGCGATAATCATCCGCTATGGAGGCGGCAACACGAGATTGTTCCCCGTCGTCGGCATCTCCGGCGGCGAGCCTGACGCTTACGTTGTTGATTCACACACTTCCGAAAACTCCACGAGGAATTTGACGAACGCGCAGACTGTAATCTTCGCTCCGCGCTCCGCCGTTGCAAGGTACGCAATTACGGGTCGGGTCACGGACGCGAGCGGCAATGCGATTAGAGGCGCGCAGGTGGTGTTAAGCGGATCAGCGTCCGCCACGACCTTTACAGATGCGAACGGTAATTACTCGTTCACCAACTTGGCGGCGGGCGGAAACTATACCGTTACCGTATCCGGCGCTTTTTACGTTTTCAACGTGCCAACTTCGACGGCAAATAACTTAAGCGCAAACCAAACATTCAGTTTCACGGCAGAGTATCCGCAAGCCAGCAACCCGATTGACACGATTGATGGTTTTGTCCGGCAACAGTATCTCGATTTTCTGTCGCGTGAACCGGATGCGGCGGGCTTCGAGTTCTGGAAAAACATTATGCGCCAGCGTTATGCCGAGTGCGGCGCGGGCGGGGCGGCAGAGCAGTGTCGCGCGCGCGGGAAGGCGAGCGTTTCGGAAGCCTTCTTCGTCTCCGTCGAGTTTCAGCAGACGGGCTATCTCGTCTATCGCTTCTACCTCGCAGGCTTTGATCCGAGTGCCCGCCCGCGCGGGTTGCCACGCTTCAATGAGTTCATCGCGGACGCGCGCGTAATAGGCGCGGGCGTGGTGGTCAACCAAGCCGGTTGGGAGCAGAAATTAGAGGAGAACAAGCAGCAGTTCGCACGCGATTTCGTGCAGCGCGCCGAGTTTGTAGCGCGCCATCCGGCGGGGATGTCGGCGCAGGCTTTTGTTGATACGTTGTATCAAACGGCGGGGCTTGGAACGACGCGCACCGAGTCCGAGCGTCAGGCGGCGATCACGGCTTACGGGGCGGGCGATGTGGAGGGGCGCGCCAGAGCTTTGCGCGCGGTGGCGGAATCGAACCTCTTTTTCCGTAAAGAATTCAACAAGGCGTTTGTCCTCATGCAGTACTTCGGGTACTTAAGAAGAAGCCCGGACGAAGGGCAGGATGCGGGCAGCTTTGCGGGTTACGACTTCTGGCTCACGAAGCTGAACACTGAAAGCGGCGACACGACACGCTTCAATACCATTGACGAGTTGCTCCAGCCGACGAAGCGCGCCGGGATGGTTGAAGCCTTTGTTATCACGGGTGAGTACCGCAGAAGGTTCGGGCCGGAATAGAACTTACGCCAAAACAAGATAGGGTAATCCAGTTTGATTTTCGCAGGTGAGTCGGTTGTCAACTCTGTCCTTAAGGGTCGGCAACCGATTCAATCGTTTGGTAGAGCGTAGAAGCGGAACATAGAAGTTGCTTCCAACCGGCGCTTGCGCTTGGGTGAAGCTTGCCGTTAAAATACGCTCTTTAATTCAGCCCGGATGCGCCGTGAAGACTTTGGCGCGCCGCGCACCGCTCCAGCGTCTCTCCACGAGCGTCGTTTATCTGTTGATTTCGATTCGGAGGATTTCTTGTGAAGGTAACTCTTCGTTTGCTTGCGGTCGCTTGCTTTGCACTCTCTTTTTTATTCGCATCCGTCTCCTTGTCGCAGGCGCAAACGCCGACTCCAACCCCGACGCCCGCGCCAACTCCGACCTCGCCATCAATCGCTGATCCCGTCATTACGCAGATCAGTTCTTCGTCCGGCGAATCCTTTGTCGGCGACATAAGCGGCAACGGGCGTTTCGTCGTTATCGAGTCAACGGGCAACATCGCCACCGTCAACCCGC
>JACCYN010000105.1 GCA_013696465.1 Pyrinomonadaceae bacterium | reverse complement strand
ACGGCGCGCACCGCACGGTGATTGATGATCTCATCGCCCGCCTCCGCGCCCGATCCGATCACGAGATTGAGCACGCCCGGCGGAACGCCCGCCTCCGCGAAAAGCTCGACGAGGCGCACGGACGTGGCGGGCGTCAAGGTCGCAGGTTTAAAGACGACCGTGTTTCCCGCAACGAGCGCGGGCGTGATCTTCCAGACTGGAATGGCGACGGGAAAGTTCCAAGGCGTGACGCACGCAACCACTCCGAGCGGTTGTTTGACGGTGTAAGCAAAGTTTGACGGAAGCTCCGAATGAATCGTTTCGCCGTTCATGCGGCGCGCTTCGCCCGCGTTGAACTCCGCAATGTTGGCGGCGCGCTGAATCTCGCCGCGAGATTCAGCGAGAGTCTTACCCTGCTCGCGCGTAAGCAGCCGCGCCAATTCTTCTTTGTTGTCTTCGAGCAGACGCCCGAAGCGGGCGATGATGCGTCCGCGCACAGGCGCAGGCGTCCGCCGCCACGCGCGGAAAGCGAGACTCGCGGCTTCAATCGCTTCGCGCGTCTCCTCGCGCGTCGCTTGCTTCACCACTCCGAGCACATCATTGGTGTTTGCCGGATTGATGTTCTCGATTGTTTTCGACGAAGCGGATTCTTTCCACTCGCCATTGATGTAGTTGCAGTAAACGATTGTCTCTTGTTTCGTGCTTGTTCGTGACATGATGTTAAAAATTATGGGCTGAGAAAGTAATCTATCAATTGACGCGGCAAAAATTATGTAGGGGCAGCGGACGACTCCTCTGCCCCTACATTTTTATTCTCTATGTTTCGGCGCTCGATCTTGTGTCGTGGCGGAAAAGGCGATTCGAGTAAAGTTGGATCGTCCAAAACAGATTGGCACCGAGCGCCGCGATGAAGAGAACTACCGGCAACAAGTTAAGCACCGTTAAGATGAAAAGATAATAAGGCAATACGGGACGCCGCACCACAAAGTAGGTTGTGCGACCGAAACGATAAATGGGGTTGTGGGCGTTGGCTTCAAACACGCCGTGCGCCTGCCCCGCGAGTTTGCTTGGGTCTTTCGCAAACTCTTTGCGTTGATAACTGAGCGTAAACAAACTCACGAGCGTGCCGAAGAGCAACGCGCCGCCGAGGAACAGATAGAGTTGGTTGCCCGACGCGCGATACAGCCCGACGGTAATGCCGACCGCGAACGAAAAGTAGTAAACGAAGTCACAGACGGTCTCGAAGTAACTGCCGAAAGCCGACTCCATTGATTTTAGACGCGCAATGCTTCCATCCATGTGATCGAAGAGCGAAGAGACGTAAGAGAGAATCGCGCCGATGATGCTGTACCAGTAATTGCCGACAGAGAAGAAGTAGCCCGCCGCCAAACTGACGAACACGCCCATCACCGAGATCATGTTGGGCGTGATCGGCGTTTTCAGGAGCAGCTTGATGAAAGGCAGGGCGAGCAGTTTGTTCCAGCGCGCATGTAAGCCGTCCGTCTCCTTCCAGATGTAGCGCCAAATTCTTTGCTCCGCACGCCGCACGTCAGCGCGCGAAGCGATGAATTGCACGAAGCCGTTGCCGATGTCGAAGAGCGCCGCCTCGCCCCGTTCGACGAGCGCGCGCGCATAATCGCGCCTCTCTTCCGAACTTAAATTGAGCGCGGTGATGAGCGCATCTCCTCTGAAAACATCCGCCCCGACTTCGCGCCCTGAAAATCCTTCCGACAAAGCTTTCACGTCAGAAAAGTTTTCGATCAACTTTCCGTCATTTGTCGTGTAGCGCCTTTCAGCTTCCGGCAAAGCTTCCGGCGTTTTTAAATCAACCCCGACTAGAACCTTGTAGCCGTTCAACTCTTCGCCCGCGAGCGCTGACAGCGCGCGAAAATCGTAAAGACGATCTGCGCCCACGAGTAGCGCGCCCCTCTCTTTGTCTTTCAGCAACTCTGCCTGCAAATCACTGCTCGTCATACGGAGCACCCGAACGCCAAGCCGCTCACGATGCAGAAAAATCTCGACGGGCGCGCTCGGTTTATTAAGCGCAACCAAAACGTCAACGATACCTGCGCGCTTGAGATCAAGTACGATACGCTTAACGAGCGGTACGCCGCTGATCTCGACGAGCGCGAGCGGCGCGCCCTCAAATATCTTCTCAACGTCCACGAATAGGACGGCCCTTTTTGTCATCCTAAAGACTTCCTTGCGGTGACATCTCGGCTTCCGTTCCGCCGCCCTGCTGTTGCTGCTCAACGGATGAAGATCGTGCGTCTTTTCTGAAAGCGAGCGTCAAAGCCAGCAACCCGTAGGCCGTCCACACGAGCGTGCGAATTTTTTCGACCAGCGCGAGCGTCACACCGGCCGTCACGCCAAGCCCTAACGCCTTCAGCAGCAGCGCATTTCCACCCTCGAACACGCCCACCTGTCCCGGCACGAAGAAGAACGCGAAGTTGACGAGTTTCATCGCCGCCTCGATGATGAAGGCGACCGCGAAAGAGGCTTTCACATTGATGAAGCGCAAGATCAGAAAAACCTCAAAGATGTTCGTCAGGTGCGCGCCGAGTTCGAGCGCGAGCACAAGGAAGAAAGTCGCGCCGCGATGGTTGTAAAAATCGTAAATATTTTCTTCCACCACCCGCACGCTCTCAGACTTAGCGCGAAACCACTCCTTGCCGGTGGTTTTTTCGAGCCATGCCATCAAACGCACGAGCGCGAAACTCCGCCGCGCAATCGCGCGTTGAATGACGACGGCCGCCGCCACCATGAACACGGTAATGACGACGCCCGTCGCTTTTATGCCGCTGCTCAAAGTGAATTTGACGAGCAGCAAGGCCATCCCGCTGAGCGTGATCAGGATCGCGCCGAGCGTGTAGGTGAGGTTTTCGACGATCACGGACGAGAGTCCATGCGCCATCGGCAGCCGCTTGCGGATGAGTGCCGCCTTTGATGGCTCGCCCAGCAGCGGCCCCGTGAAGCTGACGTAGCGAATCGCCTCGCCCGCCAGACGCACGTTGAAGAGTTCGAGCAAGCCAATCCTTTGTCGCTGCTCCTCTTCAATGCACTTCCTCCACGCCAACGCGCGCAGCAGGTGACGCACGCCTGAGACGAAAATCAGAATCAAAAACCCAGAGCCGACAAGCCGGATCGAATGTAATATATTCCCGACGCCGGCGCTGTAAATCAGACCAACAAACAGCGCGAGGCCCAAGGCGAGTGACACCGCTTGAATTTTTTTCATGCGAGTCGTCAAACCGCTTGTGCCTCCATAATCCGCGCGTAAACTTCGCGGCGCGCTTGCTCTAATTCCTCTTTCACGTCAATTTCGATCCAAGGCAAGCCTTGTGTAAAACTCACGCCTACTCGGTAGCCTCCGGCGATCATTCGTTCAATCGCGTCGGTGAAATAACCTTTCGTGCGATTCTCCGTGATCAGGCGCTCCACTTCCGCAAGCATCCGGCGACCGCCATCTTCCGAAAATTTTACGAGACCGAGAAAAGTCCCCGAAGCTTCTTCCATCGAAACGTGCTTGCCGACGGCGATGACGCGGTTATCTTTCACTTTTAGCTTCATCGTCTCTTCCAACACCTCTTCATCCGCGATGAGACACACATCATCGGAACTGAGCGCGCCGCGTCGCAGAATTTGGGGATGAAACAGCACGTCGGCGTGCAGGCAAAGAAACGCCGCGTCCTTTAACGCTTCTCGCGCCGTCCATAACGAATAGATGTTGTTAGTCTCGGCGTAAAGCCTATTGTGGACGAAGGAAAACTTGAACGGGTAACGCGCCCCGATCTGCTCGAGCTTCTCTTCGAGCATCTGCGACAAATAACCCGTCACGATGATCATTCCGCTTACGCCGCAATCGGCGAGCGCGTCGAGTTGATGTTCAAGCAGAGTCTTGCCGCCCACATCAAGCAGACACTTCGGCGTATTCTTGGTAAGCGGGTAAAGCCGCGTCGAACTTCCGGCCGCGAGTAGTACAGCTTTCAAGTAAGATGACCTTCCAAATCCTCTAAGGGCGCGCCGTGCGCGAGACCCTAATCTAACTTTGCGCCCGATGCGATTGAAAATCCTAATAATTGTTTCACCCGATGCTTCCCATGAATCTGGCAAGCATCTCTTCCGGCTTGTATGGTATGCGCGGCGTGCCGTGTTCGTTGCCCGGCTCAACCCGGATCAGCTTTACGTTGTGCCCGACGCTCGCAAAATCCACAGCCTGTGAGCAGGTCGGTTGATCGCCGGTCGAGGCATACGTGCCGTTGTCTATCACGTAGTGCGTCAAATTCGGTAGCGCCAAAAACTTTGAGACGGCGAGACTTCCCAGAGACATCAGCGCCGCGCCGTCGCCGTCCAACACGATCACGGGACGCTCGGTTGACATCGCCACGCCAATTCCAATTGGCAACGCGCAGCCCATGCTGCCGCACATATAAAAGTTTTCCGGTCGGTCGCGCACAACGAACAGCTCGCGGCTGATCATCCCCGTAGTGGCAATCACGAGTTCGTCCTTTACGTCTTCCATCACCCCACGAATCGCTTCGATTCTTTTCATTCCGGCTCCTGCTCTTCGACAATCGTGTAATTGTCATACTCCATCAGTTTCATCAGATCGCGCGTGATGCGATACATCTCGAAGTGCTCGAAGGGGGCGCGCCTGAGGCTGATCAGAAGATGAACCGAGACGCCGTAAGGCTTCAGGAGCGACGTGATCGGATTTACTAAATGGCCGAGTCCTGAGCTTTGCAAATAGACGAGCGGTTTCTTGCCCGCCATGTACGCGCCGACGGCGATTCCGAGCGCCACGTCTTCGCGCGTTGCCGGGATAAACGGCAACGCGCTGTCGGCTTCGTGCTCTTTGATAAAGCCTTTCAGATAAGAGCACGGCACGCCGACAATGAAATCATAGCCCTGCGCTTTGAATTCGTGATAAAGCCCCGCGGTCGGATTCTCTTTCGTTGCTGTGCCGCTCATTTCTCGATCTCCGCCCACATCTTCCGGTAATCGTCAAACGTATCAACTTCCATCCAGCCCTTATAAATATCAAGGCACGCCACCTCGATGTCGCGCTTGATCATCTCCTGCAAGAGATCACTCAATGACGCTTGCTCAAAAGTTTTCGCCTCGTGAAACGGCTTGCCTGCATATTTTTGTTGAGCGTCGTGATAGACGGATTTGAGAATCTCCGTGCCCTTCTCCGAAAACAACGCCATGCCGATAAACTCGGCGTTGGCTTCATCGTTATTGAGTCCGCGCCCGATTTTCAAAGCCGCGTTCAAACCTGCGTCGGGAATAAAACGCGCGGAGTTGTTCAACCGTCGCGCCGTCTTCACCATCTCAGGATGACTGACCGGGTGATTTCCGTTTCCGTTGCTTGCCTCGCCGTCGCGCCCGGCGTGGTCAACAACTAGCGTTACATCCGCCTCGCTCTTCAACAGCTTCTCTAAAATGCTTTCGTCGAAAAGGATGTCACCGTAGAGCACAACGACGCGCCCCTTCAGAGATTCTTCGGCGCAGAGAAGCGATGCGAGCACGTTCGTTTCGGCGTGTCGGTCGTTGTCGTAGAAGCGAACCTCCGGCAGTACCATCTTCTCTTTCATGTAGCCGCGCACGACGGCCACTTTTCGCACCGCCGAAGCGTGAAGCGACTCGACCTGTCGCTCCAAGATCGTCTTGCCCTTAACTTCTAACATCGCTTTCGGACGGTCGGCGATGAGCGGCATCAACTCGTTCTCGAAACCTTTTCCGGCAGCGACGATAACGGCCGTCACGTTGCGCGCGTCCGTCGGCAGATACTCGGCTTCATTCGCCTGCAGATCGTCCACGCCGATCAAACGGTAAATTTCTTTGAGTGGCACAATTCGATCTTCGACGGCCGCCGCGCGCCCCGCGTTTCGCAATTCCTTAAGCGTCTCGCTCATGTTCTTAACCGCCGCGCGGAATCCGTGATTCGCAAAGATCACGACTTTGAAATTGGCCGCCGACAGCTCATCAACGCCCGTCGTGTTGTAGGTCGTCGGCACACACACAAGCGGAGTGCTCATGTCCCAAGCTTTGGCGAAAGCCAGCACTTCTTCGGGCGAAGACGACTTCGAGTGAATCAAAATTAAGTCGGCTCCGGCCGTCGCGTAGGCGCGCCCGCGCTTCAAAGCTTCTTCCATTCCCCACCCGGCGATCAAAGCCTCGGTGCGCGCGACGACAACGAAATCCGGGTCGCGCTGTGCCTGTTTCGCCGCGCGAATCTTTCCCGCAAACTCCTCGACCGATTCCAACTCGCGCTTAACATCACCGTAGAAGCTGCACCGTTTCGGGAAGACGTTATCCTCGATGCACACGGCGGCGACGCCCGCCTTTTCATATTCTTCCACCATGCGCATCACGTTAATGGCGTTGCCGTATCCGTTATCGCAATCAGCGATCACAGGAATCCCCACACTGTCGTTAATGTTTTTCGTGACGGCCAAGTTTTCCGCCATCGTGAGAATGTTGGCGTCGGGCACGGCGTGCGAGCCGGAGATTTCAAAACCGCTCGCCCACACCGCGTTAAACCCGGCTTCTTCGACGAGGCGCGCGCTGATGCCGTTATGCGCCCCCGCCAACACAATAGGACTGCTTTCGGCCAGCAGTTTTCTGAGCATACTTGCTTTCGTCATAATTTTTATAAAAGCTGATCCTTGTTCGTTTTGAAGATTATGGCAGGAGAGCGATTCGAGTTGTCTGATGCCGGGCGTGAAAGTTCATCAAAAGCTGTCCTGTGTTTCCACTGTCAAAGCGCGCCACCCGGAACGAACGCAATAATATACACGAATATCTGTTCGTTGAAAAAGCGCGGGACAAAAACGAAACGATCATTTGGATGGCGGAAGAGTTTGTTTCAAGCCTCCCCGCGTGGCGCCCTTTTACATCTCGCAAGCAAGATTCTCGTTCGCCGCAAGATGAACTTGATGTCATCTCACGCTACACCGTTCTATTCATAACTCAACGCTTCGACGGCATCTTGGCGGGCGGCGCGTAACGCCGGGTAGAGCGCGCCGAAGACGCTGCCCGCGAATCCGATGGCGAACGCGATTAGCACCCAGCGCGGCTCAATGTCAATGCTCAATTGCGTCGCCTGCATAATCAGGAACCGCGCGGCAAACACAAGGGCGACACCCGCCGCGAATCCGAGCAAGCTCAACAAAATCGCTTCCTTTTCGATCACCCAGACGATCTTTGTCTTCGACATGCCGAGCGCTTTCAGAATTCCGATCTGCCGCGTCCGCTCCGTCACCGTCGTGTACATCGCAAGCAATATCACCAGCGTGCTAATAATCGCAGCGACGGCGACGACGATATTGAGAAACACATCCAGCGCGGGCAAACCCGAAGCGTAGAGTTCCGGCAGATCGCGTGTGAAGATTATTTGATCTTCCGGGAATCGCTCTCTGATGCGCGCCGCTACCTCTTCCTGCTGCGCCGGGTTAATGCAAGCGACGAGCACGGCCGTCGCATGTCCCTCGCCACCCAACTGCTCCTGCATCGTGCGGAGCGGAATCTTAAGATGTCCGCCGCCTGCCGGTTCATACACGCCGACGACGCGAAACGGACGTTCGTAAAGCATCACCGTCGAACCCGTGCCCGCTTTTCTTTCACGCTGCCAATGATCGTCAACGATAACTTCATCGCCGCCCGCCAGCTTCGCCCCTTCTTTGATCGTGAGTCCCGTGAGCGCGGCGTATTCGTCGAAAGGAATGCCGTCAATAAGGCGACTGCCAAAGCCGCTATCGCTTTTATCGAAACTCTGCCCGACAGAAACGGCGGCGCGCACGCCCGGAAGACGACTGATCTCTTCCGCGCGCGAGATGGGCAAACGAAAAGGTTGCGCGCCCGTCAGTCCCAATGTGCCGGAGGCGCTAACGCGAATCTCGGCGTTGATCTTCGATTCGCGTCGCCCGCGCTCGCGCAACATGCCGCGCGCAAGTCCGACGGTTAACACGATCATCACCACGCCGAGCGAAATTCCTAAGACGGTGACAATCGAGCGCGGCAACCGGTGCGTGACGTTGGCGAAAACGAGATTGTTCATAAGCGATAAGCTTTGCGAAGAATTCCGATTTGATGTCGCACGACGCGAAGACACATTAACCGGACGCGAAATGTTTAGCGACGCTCTTGCTGCAAGGTGGTGGTCGCGGTCGGCGTCGCGGTCGGTGTGCTTTTGCTCTCGAAAAGTTCTCGAATTACGCGACCCGGAAACGGGCGGAAGCCGCGCTGCCACAAGGCGGGGGCGGGTCGTCCGTCAATCAATTCATTCGTCAAAGTCAGCACAGTCGGCATGAAGCTCAAACTGTCATACGGCTCATCAATCACGCGCGCGCGCGGGATGCCCGTCGCTTCACCGCCCGCAAACATCAATACCGAGTGCGTCGAGATGCGAAAGAACGAACCGTGATTGCCGCCCGGATTAAAGCCCTTCACGTCGAAGTTCCAATGATCGTTGGCGAGCACGGTTAAGTCAGGTTCGACGATCCGGCGCTGGCGCAAAGTGAAACGACGCGAAAGAGTTTCCGTTTTTGAAAGTCCCGGCTGAGACGCATCGAGCCGCTCCGTCGGGTGACGCCCGAACTGTTCGTGTAATCCTACAAAGCCGTTTGAGTATTTCGTTTTGTGCAGCGCGCGCGTCCATTCAACGTCCGTGTGCCAAGCGTTAAGCCACGCTTCACGATTGCCTTCCGGCACATTGAGGTTTTCGTCTTCCCAAATCTTCAACGGAAAATTTTCGCCCCACGGGGCACGCTCGAAACGCACGCCCCCCCGCTCGTCTCCTTTCAATCCTGCGATCGGCAGATAACGCAAGCGTAGCGTTTTGCCCACTTCGTCGCGGCGCGCGAGTACCAGCGCTTGGCGATCCCGCCCGCCGTAAAGCCACACGGCATCCTCGCCGGGCAGCAAGCTTTCATCCAACTCCTCCGCCAGAGCCGCGCGCGGAATTCGCGTGGCGATGAAATCGACGGGGCGCGAACCGACGCCAGCTTGTACGTTGTTGCGCACCTGCACGTTATGCATCAAGTGGAAATAATCAACGAGCGCGAAACTTCTTTTCGAGTCGAGCGAGCCGTCGGGCGCGAGCGCGAGACCTCCGGGCGCAAGACCCGCGACGTAGTTCTGCAACTTGTAAATTGTGTTCGAGTCGCCCATCGCGCCTTTTGCGAATAAGTCTTCATCCTTAAACCGCGTCGCGTCGAAACTCTCGCGGTTAAGCGATAGTAAACTCTTCAAGACGCGCGCGTATTCGGTGTATTTCCGCTCCGCCGATTGCGCGGCTTCCATGTGCGCGAAGATGCGGCGCGCCACTTTGTCACGTCCGGCGTCTTCATCCTCTTTCGTCCATTTTTTCGGCTGCGACTCAAACAACGCACGATCTTTTTCTATCGCGCCCCGCAACGCGACGAGTTCTTCGTCCAACTCACTGAGCGTTCTTTGCCACTCGGCGCGGCGCTCTTCTATTGTCTTAAAGAAGAGGTCGGTAGCGGCGCGGCGCATGGGCGAGGGCAGAGCGTTTTTCTGGAGTTGCTGGAAAAGTATCTGAAGCAGATTGAGGTCGCTGTCGCGCAGGTGAATCGCCGTGCGTTCATTGCCGTCGAAATCGAGCAGCGCCGTCGGGTAATCTTGTTCCCTTTTTTTCAAGTAAAACGAGTCGGGCGTGGGCGTCGTAAAAAGCGGCGTCAAAGGGTAAATTCCCTTGAGCGCGTAATCCTGCATCAAGCGCCGTTTGGTGACGACGTGATGACCGCCGCCCGCCGCGCTGTTTAATAACTTGACGAGGTTGTAGCCCTGACTGTAAGACTTCGCGTCCGTGTTGATGCCGTGATCGGAGACGATGATGAGCGCCGTCTCGGAAGCCAACGGGCTACGCTCGATCTCCGTCCAGACGCGCCCGACCGCCGCATCAACTTCCTGCAAAGCGTGGAGTTGCACGGCGGGATCGCGGTTGCTGTGCGCCACATGGTCGAATTCCGGCGTGTAATAATCAAGGTAGCGAATGCGCGTGTCTTTCAATTTCGAGATTAGTTCGCGCTCGATCTGATCGTCAACGATGTTGCGCCCGTCAAACCCCGTCGTCCATTCGTCAAGGAGTTCGCGCGAGGTTCTGGTTGCAACGCGGTTTTGCAGACCGTGCTGGAGCGTCGTCCAACGCACGCCGCGCTGGTAAAGCTGAAAGCCCATGCGCCGCTCGTTGTAAGGATAAGCGTCGCCCAAGAGCGGCACGCCGACACGATCCAGAACTTCCGCGCCGGGCATATCCACGCGGCGCGAAAGCAAATAGTTAATGTAAAAGGGGATGAAGTTCAGGTAATCGTAGGCGTGCAGCGTATAACGGTCGTATTCGACGTTACCCTTGATCTGCAGGTGCTGTCCCGTGTCGAGGAGCGACCACGAAGAGGCGGACAAACTCATGCCGCGCACGTAGAAGTTTGCGAGGCGCGTGCCGTTTTTGAAAAAGACGTGCTCGAACCACGGCAGACGGCTTTTGCCGGTGCGCGGATCGCGTTCGCGCACAAAGCGTTCGACCATGCCATTGGGCAGACCGTCAACCTTGATGACCACGACGCGCTTCACCTTGCCGTAAGAGGTCGTCCCCGCCAGCAGAACGAGAAGAAGCGAGAAGAGCAAGACGGCATTGGTTTTTCGGAGAAAGTGACGCAAATTATTCATCAAAAATTCCATCATCGCTCGTCGGTAAACACAACAACTCAGAGCCGCACACAGCAACGCTTGTGCCGTATAAATATCGTTAAGAGATTCGACCTGTGTCTATATATTAGCGAGGAGAATTACAGAGAGGATACCACAATTGCGGGAAAGAACTTGAACGGACGAGAATATACTGCCTGCCATAATAATGCTTCGCGTGTCGCTTAATTTTCATTCTTGTTTACGGGCGTAAATCCACAGATGCCAGCCCCAACGCGCCGCCAAGCTTGATTCGATTGCGCGCGGCAACACGCTTCCGACGATCGGCAGCCAACGCTTGTTCAAAAAGTGCAGGGCCGTTCGCACCTCCACAAAATCTTTGAACAACTCTTTCGCCTCACTCCGCGAATAAACACGCGCGAGTGGATTGCCCGCGCCGTCCGTGTGCTGATTCAAAAACTCGTTGGCCGCGAGATAACTTCCTGCATCCTGTTTCAAACTACGCGCGTGTTCGCGCAAACTCTCGACGGGTTCGCCCGTCAATTGATGCACAAGTTTCAATCCTCTTTCCGTGCGCAGCAGATGCGCTCCGGCGCGGCGAAAGAGTCGAATGTTAACGCGGTAGTTATAAGAATCACGGTGATAAAGCATCACGACGGCACGCCCGCCGGGACGCAGCACGCGGTGAATCTCACGGACGGCGCGCTCCGTGTCCGGCGTGTGATGCAAAACACCATGCGAGTAAACGAAATCGAAAGAAGCATCGGGAAAGTCTAAACTCTCGGCGTCGGCCGTGCGGAAGTTTCCCGCGAGATCAAACAACTCGAAACGCCTGCGCGCGAGATCAATCGCCGCTTCCGTTAGATCAACTCCGGTGTAATCTGCGCCCGCGCGGGCAAACTGCGCTCCGTCCGTTCCGAGTCCGCAGCCGATCTCAAGCACCTTCTTTCCACCCGAAGAAGCAAAATCAGCTGCCGCAGGGATGTGCCACTCCTTAGCGTAACGATGTTCTTCCACCTTCTCGTAGAAGGAGCGCGTACCGGGCGCGGCGTCGGTAAACTTTGTGCCGCACGGGTTCGCCTGCCAGAAAAGGCGCACGCGATTTTTTAATTGACTGTTAGCTTCAGACACGGGCGTTCGCAAAGGAGATCACTTAGATTTAGCCACGCTAACAGAACCCAGCGCGACGAATGATATTTGTAGGGGCAGGGACAAGTCCGCTGCCCATGTATTTGATGTGTGAGCATGTAAGCGGGCAGCGGACTTGTCCCTGCCTACGGTCTTGTTAGATATACTTTGCGTCGTTTCGTGAATCGCCCGCCATATCAGCTGCCGCGCGCATAACCAAATAACCACTCAAGTCTCGCGCATGACAGCAACGCTATTCACGGTCGGCTGCATGGCGTTGTTAGATTGCGACCTTTCGCCGAAACGCGGAGCGTACAACCCGCAAAACCAACAACAATCCACGAAGAGCAATTATAACCGACCCTCATTTTCTCACAACATTGGGCGGTAAGTAGCCCAGAAGTTGAGCCAAGGCGGGGCAATAGACGTAAGGTGTTCCGGTGTTCCCGGTTCAGCTTCAAAATCTGGTGTACCATAATTTAGCTCCGATAGATTCAAAACCGAAAAGCCTTGTTCAATCAGACCGTTTACTAACGTGCTCAGCGTATGACGGTATTCTTTACATTTTCTGATTGGTTCATCAGGATTTTCGCCTCCGTAAATCCAACTTTCATCCTGATAAGTGATTTCCGAGCCGTCAACGTAAGGAAGTCTAAGCGTGTACCCGTTCCCGTTCCAATCTGTCCCTCCCAGACCGATGAAAAACGGATTCGCACAAGTGAAATGATAAATACCTCCTACCCGCAAGACGCGAGCTATTTCACGAAAGACCACACGAGCATCCGGCACAAAGTTCAGCGAATAAGGATGCCACACGATGTCGAATGACTTTTCGCCAAGATGCAAAAGGTCGCGCATGTCTCCCTGAAGCAGGTTGAGATTCACGTTATAGTGAGAGGCGGCTTCCGCATCCCTCCGCAACTGTGCCTCCGAAATATCAACGACAGTGACATTTGCGCCAAGCAAGGCAAAAGCAACCGACTGCTGCCCGCCACCGGCAGCCAAGCAAAGTACGTCTTGACCCGTAACCTCACCAAGCCTTCTTTGAGGGTCAAGATACTTCCTTGCGGAATCTTTATCTAAATCAAGGTGCGGTCGAGTGAATACGGCATTAGCTTGGGCAAGTGCTTGCCACCGCTCTACATTATATTTTGCTATCTCATCCATGCTTGCTCCTTCATTCTGAGGCAATGGTCAATATACCCAACCCCATAGCGCCAGCAATCTAACTGCGTGGTGAGCAACTCTTTCTTTTCGTCCTCGATAATCACCACGTAGCGGGTGTTCGGCTTGAGGTTAAGGTCCACCTCCGGGTGGAATACCTTGCCGTCAAATGTAGCGTGAAAATTTATGGACATGTATTTGGCTCTCCGCCGGTGTATTCCATCAAAATCTCTCAGGCGCGGCGCTCAAGGATGAGGCTGGCGATAGAGCGCAACAAAGTGGCCGGCTGTCCGAACTGGTCCAGCGCGCCGAGGGCTTCGTCGTAAACGGCGCGGGCGTGATCGCGGGCGGCCTCGACGCCGTAGAGCGCGGGGTAAGTGGCTTTGCTGGTGCGCGCGTCCTTGCCGGGCGTCTTGCCGAGATCAGCGGCGGTGGCCGTTACGTCGAGCAGGTCGTCCGTGATCTGAAAGAGCAAGCCGAGCGCGGCGGCGTAGCGCGTGATGGCCGCGAGATCAGTTTCGTTGACGTCCGCGATGAGCGCCCCTGCCCGCGCGGCGGCGGTGATCAGTGCTCCGGTCTTGTGGCGGTGAATGAGATCGAGTTCGACGCCGGTCACGCCGCCCCGGCGGGCTTCGCCGGCCAAGTCGTAAATTTGGCCGGCCACCATTCCGGCGGGTGTGCCGGCCGCGCGCGACAGTTCGCGAATCACAGCAACGCGCGTTTCCGCGCCGAGTCCTTCATCTTCCACGACAGTCTGGAACGCGAGCGATTGCAAGGCGTCGCCGGCGAGGATCGCCGTCGCTTCG
>JACCYN010000316.1 GCA_013696465.1 Pyrinomonadaceae bacterium | reverse complement strand
GAGTGGCGGCGCGCGGCGAGTTGAGCGACGAGGTGGTGCGCGTGTCGTTCTTTGAAGTTGTCGCAAAGCTCAAATCTGATTATGAGCGCGGGCGCGTGCTGGCCGAAGTTCTTAATCGCCATCGCTCCGAAGGTAATCTGCTGCCTTCGACGATTGAATCTGCTTCGAGCATCTCGTCGGATTATGAGAAGGCGAATGTTCTGATCAAAGTCGCTCAATTTGATTCGATAGATGGCGAAGCGCGTGCAGCTTTTCTTCGCGCGGTCAACACGATGAGATCGGATTACGAGCGGAAGCGCGTGCTGACTGAAGTCGTCGAGCGACACGCTTCGGACGACGATCTGTTACTTCTGGTCATCCAATCCGCCTCCGCCATCTCATCTGATTACGAAAAGGCAAACGTGCTGGTGAGCGTTGCCGAAACTCGCTCGACGAGCGGCAACGTGCGTTCGGCCTTGCTCGAAGCGATCAACACGATCAAGTCGGATTACGAACGCAAGCGCGCTCTGTCCACGCGGTGAGGCAAAGAGTAGGAAGTTTCTCTTCAGCGTCTGGACTCTCTAAGAATGAACCTAGCGCGCCCGTACCGCGCGCTAGGTTCATTACGCTTTGATGCGCGCCATCAATTCAAATTTCGATGCGCGTTCGTTGCGCGTACAAGAATTCGCCTTACGGAGTTTCAGTTTTGGGATCGCGCGATCCCAGAAGTGGACAGCACCGCCCGTTTAAATCTCATATATTCCACTAAATTGAATAACGAACCGCGCGACGTCAGAGTGGCACGATGATTTCTATAGTGTGGAAAGAAAAGCGTGCGGGCGGAGGCGAAGTGATGGGCACATTATGGCAGGATTTGCGTTACGGCGTTCGGATGTTGTTAAAGAATCCGGGCTTCACCTTCGTCGCGGTGTTCGCGCTCGCCTTAGGGATCGGGGCAAACACGGCCATCTTCTCGGTCGTCAACGCGGCGCTTTTGCAGCCGCTCCCGTTCGAGCATTCGGAACGGCTCGTCAGAATCTGGTCAACGAATCCGCAGAAGGGTGCGATGAAGCTTTCTTCGTCGTTCCTTGGCTTTCAGGATTTACAGAAAGAGAACCACGTCTTCGATGCAATAGCGGCATATAGCAGCGCGAGCGCGACGATCACGGGCGGAGGCGAGCCAGAGCAGTTGAGCGGCGTCGCCGTGGCGGGCGATCTGTTCGCGGTGGCAGGCGTGCGTCCCCGTTTGGGGCGTGCTTTCACGCCGGAAGAGATCGGCGAAGGCGCGCCCGTCGCTGTAATTAACGATGAAGTTTGGCGGCGGCATTTTAACTCCGACCCCGACGTGACGGGCAGGCAGGTGACGCTCGATCAAACGAGCATGACGATCATTGGCGTGATGCCGCCGAAGTTTGAGTTTCCGTTTGAGTTAACTCCCGGCTTCTGGGTGCTGCTCGACCCGGCGGATGAATTGAATATAGATCGCGGCACAAGGTATCTCTCAATGGTCGCGCGCCTCAAGCCCGGCGTGAGTTTGGAGACGGCGCGAGCGGAGATGAATGCTATCGGCGTGCGTCTCGGAGCCGAATACCCGGACGATCACGCCGGGCGCGGCGTAAATGTGATGAGTCTTCACGAGAGCTTTGTCGGCAACGTGCGACCCGCGCTCCTCGTGCTGTTAGGCGCGATCGGCTTCGTGCTTTTGATCGCGTGCGCGAACGTCGCCAATCTGTTGCTCGCGCGGGCGGCGACGCGCAGCCGTGAGATCGCCGTCCGCACGGTGCTTGGCGCGAGTCGGCGGCGCATCATCCGGCAGTTGCTGACGGAAAGCTTGCTGCTCGCCGTCGTCGGCGGTGGCTTAGGTTTGCTGCTCGCGTGGTGGGCGAACGATCTGCTGGCGGCCGCTGTGCCCGCGGAAGTGCCGCGCTTCGGCGAGATTGGGATTGATAAATCCGTGCTCGCTTTCGCGCTCCTCGTCTCCGCGCTGACTGGCGTTCTCTTCGGACTCGCGCCCGCGCTGCAAGCCGCGAAAACCGATCTCAACGAAACGCTTAAGGAAGGCGGGCGCGCGGCGACGGAAGGTTGGCGGCGCAATCGCCTGCGCAGCCTGCTCGTCGTCTCCGAAATAGCTTTGTCGCTCATGTTGCTTGTCGGCGCGGGGCTGCTCGTCCAAAGTTTCTGGCGATTGCGCGCCGTCGATCCCGGCTTCGATCCGAAAAACGTGATCACGGCGACCGCCTCTCTGAGCGGGAGATATGAAGAGGAAGAGCAACAGGCGGCATTTTTTCAAGCGACCGTTAATCGCATCGCTGCGCTGCCCGGCGTCGAAGCGGCGGGTGCAATCTTCCCGCTTCCGTTAAACGGCAGCATTCTGTCGGGCGACTTCGCCATGATCGGGCAGACCACCGCGACCGGAGAAAAACCGAGCGCGAACTTTCGCACCGTCACGCCCGATTACATGCGCGCGATGGGCATTCCGTTGCGCAAGGGGCGCGCTTTGACCGAGCGCGACGACGCGAGCGCGCCGAAAGTTTTACTAATCAACGAAACACTCGCGCGCCGCTACTTTGCGAACGAAGACCCCATCGGAAGACAGTTGCGCGTTGCGACTCTTTCGAGCGAGAAGCAGACGGATTGCGAGATCGTGGGCGTCGTCGGCGACGTGCGGCATCGCGGTTTAGACGCGGAGACGGATGCGGAATTCTACCTGTCCCATCTACAATTCCCCATCGGCGAGATGTCCCTTGTTGCGCGCACGGCGCTTCCTAACCCGACGAACATCGTCCCCGCGCTGCGTCAGGCGGTGTGGGCGGTGGATAAGGATCAACCGATCTACGAAATAAAAACAATGACACAGTGGCTCGGCGAGTCAACGGCGGAACGCAGATTCAACATGCTCTTGCTCGGAAGCTTCGCCGTCGTCGCGCTCGTCTTGGCGGCCGTCGGCATCTTCGGCGTGATGAGCTACTCGGTGGCGCGGCGCACGCACGAGATCGGCATCCGCATGGCGCTCGGCGCGCAAGGAAGCGATGTCGTTAGACTCGTCGTCGGACAGGGCATGATGCTCGCGCTCGCGGGCGTCGCGGTAGGAGCGACGGGGGCGCTTGTGTTGACGAGCGTGGTGTCTAGTTTGTTGTACGGTGTGAGCGCAAGCGATCCGTTGACGTTTGTCGCGGTCGGGTTGCTGTTAATGAGCGTCGCGCTGTTGGCTTGTTACATTCCGGCGCGCAGGGCGACGAAGGTTGACCCGATGGTTGCGCTCAGATATGAGTAGTTGCGAGTGACAGGATTGAGAAAGGTGATTGGGGAGAAGCGATGAGCACAGTCATACAGGATTTGCGCTACGGCGCGAAGATGCTTTTTAAGAATCCGGCGTTCACCATTGTGGCGGTGCTCTCGCTCGCGTTGGGGATCGGCGCAAACACGGCGATCTTCTCAATCGTTAATGCGGTGCTCTTTCGCCCGCTGCCCCTCGTGGAAAATCAATCGCAACTCGTCGCGCTCTACACGAGCGATTATTCGGGGCCGCTCTACGGCGGCTCGTCCTATCCCGACTACATCGATTTCCGCAAAAGCTCCGACGCACTCTCCGGCTTGACGGCATACACGATTCGACCCGTGAGTTTGAGCGAAGGCGGCGAGGCCGAACGCGCGCTGGCGACTGTGACGAGCGGCAACTACTTCGACGTGCTCGGCGTGAAGCCGATGCGCGGGCGCGTGTTTACGGAAGCGGATGAAGCGGCGAGCGCCGCGCCGGTCGTAGTTGTAAGTCACGGCTTGTGGCAACGGCGCTTCGGCGGCGATCCGTCAATCATCGGGCGGACGATCACGGTGAGCGGCGGGGCTTTCACCGTCGCCGGTGTTGCGCCGGAGAAATTTACGGGAATGATCACGGGGCTTGCGCCGGACATGTGGATTACTCTTCCGGCGCTCGCGGGGGCGATGGGGGACAAGGAGATGTTGGAGAGTCGCGGCAACCGTGGCTTGTTCCTCATCGGGCGTTTGAAGGAGGGTGTTTCGGTTGTGCAAGCGCAGATGAGTTTCGATGCGATGGCGCGTGGCTTGCGGGAAGAGCACCCGCGCCAGTGGAGCAACGTGCGCGATGAAGGACGCAAGATCACCGTGCTGCGCGAAGCGGAAGCGCGCATCCCGCCGCAGTTGCGCGGCGTGGTGTTAGGCGTCGCGGGTTTGCTGATGGGCGTGGTCGGGTTGGTGCTTTTGATCGCGTGCGCCAACGTCGCCAATTTGTTGCTCGCGCGGGCTTCTGTGCGGAGGCGCGAGATCGGCATTCGCATTGCACTCGGCGCGAGCCGGTGGCGGATCATGCGGCAACTACTGACCGAGAGTGTGTTGCTTGCGATGATCGGCGGCGCGTTCGGACTACTAATCGTTTTATGGCTGACCGATCTGCCGCTCTGGTTCAACTTGCCGACGCCCATCCCTGTCACGCTCGACTTTTCGCCGGACGCGCGCGTGCTTCTCTTCGCGCTTTGTTTCTCGCTCCTTACGGGACTTATCTTCGGCATCGCTCCGGCGCTTCAAGCGACGCGCGCCGACGTGTTGCCCGCCTTAAAGGACGAAAGCGCGACAGCGAGCTTCACATCACGCCGCTTCAGCCTGCGCAACCTGCTCGTCGTCGCGCAAGTCGCCATCTCTCTCATGCTGTTGGTCGGCGCGGGATTGTTCTTGCGGAGTTTGGGCAACGCGCAATCAATTGACGTGGGATTTCAGGCTGATAACGTTTTAGTTATGACGCCGGAGGTCAGCATTCAGGGCTATTCGGAAGCGAAGGGAAAGGAGTTTTATCGTCAACTGGTGGAGCGCGTCGGGACTCTGCCGGGCGTCGAAGCGGTAAGTCTTGCGGAGATGATTCCGCTCGGTTTCAGCAGCCAGCGCGGAAGTGTCGAGATCGAGGGGCGCGAATCGCAGTCCGGTGAAGATAACGAACATAACTTCAACACTGTCACTCCCGGCTACTTTGAGACGATGAACATCACTCTTATTGCCGGGCGCGACTTTACAGCAAATGACCGGGAGGGCGCGCCGGGCGTCGTGATCGTCAACGAGAGTTTCGCGCGCCTCTTCTGGCCGAACCAAAATCCGCTCGGCAAACGCCTCAGCCGCGAGGGAGCGGAGGGGCCGTTTCTCGAAGTCATCGGCGTCGCACGTGATGCGAAATATAACACGCTCGGTGAAGACACGCTGCCGTTCTTCTACCAACCGTTCTGGCAAAACTATCGCGCGGAGATGACCTTGCAAGTGCGCACCGCAGGCGACCCGCGACAGATGCTCACGCCTGTGAGAAACGAAATTCGCGTGCTCGATAAAAACATGCCGGTGTCGAACGCGAGAACTTTGAATGAACACTTAAGCGGCGCGTTGCTTCTGCCGCGCATCGGTGCGGGATTCTTGGGAGCGTTCGGAAGCTTGGCGTTGCTGCTCGCTTCTGTCGGGCTTTTCGGAGTGATGAGTTATTCGGTTGCGCGGCGCACGCGCGAGATCGGTATTCGCATGGCTTTGGGCGCGCGCAATCGGGACGTCCTCGAACTTGTTTTGCGCGAAGCGATGACGCTTGTGATAGTTGGTGTTGTCGTCGGACTCATCGCGTCGTTCGCCTTGACGCGCGTGATGACGAGTTTACTCTACGGCGTGAGTGCGACCGATCCTTTAACGTTTGCAGGCGTCGCCGTCTTGCTCGTCGGCGTCGCTTTGGCGGCAAGTTACATTCCTGCCAGACGCGCATCGAAAGTTGACCCGATGATCGCGCTCAGGTACGAATAAAGCAGGGGCGCGGTTCAGGGGCTGGCGAGAAGAAAAGTTTGATCCCTTCCCGTTCGTGTGGAGGTATGCAATGAAAACATTATTACAGGATTTACGTTACGGCCTGCGGATATTACTCAGCAAGCCCGGCTTCACCGCCGTAGCTGTGTTGACGCTGGCGCTGGGAATCGGTGCGAACACGATGATTTTCAGCGTCATCAACGCACTACTGCTGCGCCCTCTGCCTTTTCGTGAAGCGAATAGAATTGTCTCGTTGGCCGAGACCGCTCAGAACGGTGACATCACTCCGGTGTCGCCCGCGAATTTCAGCGACTGGCGGGCGCAAAGCCAGAGTTTCGATAACCTCGCGGCTTTTGAGTTCGACTCCTTCAATCTAACGGAAACCGGCCAGCCTGAAAACATCTCCGGTGCGTGGACTTCAGCTGAGTTGTTTCGCGTGCTGGGCGTTGAGGCTGCATTGGGGCGCACGTTATCGTTTGACGACGAAAAGCCGGATGCCGAGCGCGTCGTCGTGTTGACCGACGGTTTGTGGCAACGGCGTTTCGGCGCGGATCAAAACATCATCGGGCGGCAAGTGAAGCTTGACGGAATTGATCGTCCGCAAGCGGGCGGAGTCTACACAGTTGTCGGAGTTTTGCCCCGCAACTTTTGGTTTGTGAGCGGACAATTTGATGTCTGGATTCCACATCGGTTAACGCCCGAACAAGTCGTCAATCGTGCTGCGCGTTCGCAGCAGGTCGTGGCGCGGCTGAAACCCGGCGTGCCAATCGCGCAGGCACAAGCCGAGATGCAGAGTATCGCTCGCCGCTTGGCAGAGGAGTATCCAAAGACAAATGAGCAGCGCGGCGTGAGCGTCGTTTCGCTTCAGGAGAGATTGATGGGCGAATTCGGCGCGGCGATGTTCATCCTGCTGGGTGCGGTCTGTTTCGTGCTCCTGATTGCGTGCGCGAACGTCGCCAGCCTGTTGCTCGCGCGCGCGGCGGCGAGACAGAAAGAGATCGCCATCCGCGCCGCGTTGGGCGCAAATCGTTTTCAGATCGTGCGCCAATTGTTGACGGAGAGCGTTTTGTTGGCGACTCTCGGTGGCCTTGCCGGTTTATTGCTGGCGGTGTGGAGTCTCGATCTGGTGGTCGCGCTGATTCCAAGCGAGGCGCAGACATTCATCCCCGGCGGCGCGCAGACCATCAAGGCTGACTGGCGTGTGCTGTGCTTCACGCTCGGCGTTTCGACGATCACCGGAATCGTGTTCGGGCTGGCGCCAGCGCTGGCCGCGACTAAACCGAATCTCAATGAACTGCTCAAGGAGGGCGGCAGCTCGATGCAGGGGCCGCGTCGTCAGCGTCTCCGCAGCGTGCTAGTCGTCGCTGAGGTCGCCCTGTCGCTGATGTTGCTCATCAGCGCTGGGTTGATGATGAAAAGCCTGTTACAACTTCACCGCGCCGAACTGGGATTCAATGCCGACCGAGTGTTGAAGGTCGAAATCCCGTTGTCGCCGGGCAAGTATCCAGAGTCGCGTCAGAAAACGGCTTTCTACGATCAACTCCTTGAGCGCGTTGCGGCATTGCCCGGCGTCGAATCGGTCAGTATTAGCAACAACTATCCGTTGCGCTTACCGAATCGCACACTGTTCGTGATCGAGGGACGCCCGACCCCTTCGCGCGACAATATGCCAGCAGCGTCGGACATTGCGATCAGCCCTGACTACTTTGAGACCCTCGGCGTTTCCTTTCGCGTAGGCCGCCCATTTAATGGACGCGACGCCGCCGGGTCGCAACCAGTCGGCATCATCAACGAAACCGCCGCGCGTCGTTTCTGGCCTGACGAGAATCCCGTCGGAAAGCGCCTCCGCCTCGGCAATCTGGAATCGCAGTCGCCTTGGCTCGAAATCGTCGGGGTCGTGCCGGACGTGCGGCAGGAGTTGAACGGCGAACCGATCTTTCCGGCCCTCTACCGCCCGTTCGCCCAGTCCCCGCTGAATTTCGCTTGGCTGCTCGTCCGCACCGCGAGCGAGCCGACTAATTCGGTCGCCGCGATCCGTCATGAGATCGAAACCATAGACAAAGATCAGCCGATTTCCGGCATCGCCCCTATGCCGCAAGTCATCGCGGAAGCTGCTTGGGGTAATCGTCTCGTCACATTTTTGCTCGGCGTTTTCGGCGTTGTGGCATTGGCACTGGCCGCAATGGGTATCTACGGTGTCATTGCCTACTCCGTCGTGCAGCGAACGTACGAAATCGGCGTCCGCATCGCGTTGGGCGCACAGCCGCGCGATGCCCTACGACTGATCGTGAAACAAGGGCTGCTCCTCACTTTAATCGGCACGGGCATTGGTCTGGGTGGGGCGCTCGCGTTCACTCAAGTTTTGTCGAGCTTGTTGCTCGGCGTCAGCGCGACTGATTCGACGACGTTCATCGTCGTGCCGTTGTTGCTCATCGGCGTTGCGCTGCTGGCTTGTTACATCCCGGCGCGACGCGCGGCGAAAGTCGATCCGATGGTGGCGCTCAGGTACGAGTAGCCGCCGCTCGAAGCTTCCCGCGTTGATTTTTCAAACGCGCCCTGCGTATGCTCGTCACACGGGCACGAACGAGAGGCGACGGGCGCGCCTTTCATGCACGGATTCGTGTGCGCTCTCGTCTCCATTTACAGCTATGCCGCGATTTTTAATTGCCGATGATCAGCCTGACGTGCTCGAAGCTCTGCGTCTGCTTCTCAAGGGCGAAGGGTTTCACGCCGAATCCGCACAATCCCCGGCGGAAGTGCTTGACCGCCTCGCGCGCTCTGATTTCGATTGCGCGCTGATTGATCTCAACTACGCCCGCGACACGACTTCCGGTCAGGAAGGCTTAGACCTTCTTTCGCGCATCCGCGAGTTTGACGATAAACT